>DMWH01000163.1 GCA_003483345.1 Clostridiales bacterium
AGTTAAGCTGGACCATACCGGTGGATACAAGCGGTATCACCGGTTATAAGGTCTACTGGGGCAATAACAGCAAGGAAAAACTTTCTGCCGATGCACTATACACAGTTATAGGCGCAGATAATTGCTACCAGGAAGTTCCTGATGGTACCCCTCTCCCGGACGGCGCCGAGTATTTTCTTATTTATAGTTACGGGGCGACAGGAGAAAGCTATGACTTTCTCGCGATACCGATTGTGGACAATATCGTCTATGCTCAGACACCAGGTATTAATACCCAACCAACCGGTGTTACCGTAAGCATAGGTGAGACAGCAACATTTACGATAATTGCTTCAGCTCCGGACGGAGGGAGTCTGTCCTATCAGTGGCAAATAAAATCTGGTTCAAAATGGATAGATCTGAGTGAGGCAGCCACCAGCTCGTCCTATACCACACCAGTTGCTACCTATACGGATAACGGTACCCAATACCGATGCGTCGTAACAAATAGCAAGAACGGGACTACAGCGACAGTTAATTCCAATGCAGCAACACTGACCGTTAATCCGGACACCATTACGGCGGCAAGTGTAACAGGCATAGTGGCGCCTTCTGCTGGAGAATCGCCAATAACAGTGGGGAACCTGACAGCAGGAAACGAAAGCTACACAGTAGTGACAAGACTTACATGGGAGAATAGTGATGGGACACCGGCAACATTAACGGCAGAAGGAAAATTCAAGGCAGCCTGGACCTACCAGGCAGAGATTGAGATGACTGCAGCAGAAGGGTACAAATTCCAAGCATTGACTCCGACAGTAAATACAGGAACGGCAGCAAGCGGAACCCTTGACGGGGAAGGCAGCATGTTAACTTTTATAATTACCTTTGCTCCGACGGAAGCACTGGCGGCAACAGGAATCTCAGTAAATATTCAGCCTGCGAAGCTTATTTATGCAGAAGGAGAAGCCCTTGACATTTCAGGACTTAGGGTTACCTTGGCGTATAAAGACGGAAGTACTGCCAATATAGGACATGAGCAGTTGGCTGCCAATAACATTACAGTTAACCCTGAAAACGGAACAATAATGTCGGCGGAGGAACATAATGGACAAACTATTACGCTTACCTGCAACTCCCATACGGCAACAACTGACTCATTAACGGTATATACGTATACAATAAACCTCTCTGAGACCGATACGTTTACATTTACCCCACAAAGAGCAGGTTATTCATCGGTGACACCGCTTACGGTAACTGTTACAAGAACAGGTACAGGTGTTATCACAAACTTAGCAGCAGCACTGAGCGGAATTAATTCAGATGCCTTTATATTGGGAGAGTTGGACACTACAACCTTAGACAATACAGTTACATCCGCTGCATTTACTGTAAAACCTAATGATGGTTTAGCTGCGGGTAATTACAGTGCAGTGGTAACAGTAACTTCGGATCATAGCGTTAAAAAGGAATTTGAAATAAGATTTACGGTAAACAGACAATCTGCAAGCAGTGTCACAAATACAAGTGTAAAGGATGGATTTGATATACTTATTAACGGCAAGGCAGTAACCTCAGCTACGGCAACCACCATCCTGGAAGGGAATAAAACGGTTACGTCAGTTGTTGTGGATGATAAAAAAGTTGAAGAAAAATTAGAGCATGAAGGTAAAAATTCTGTAGTTACCATACCGGTTATAAACGGTTCAGATACAGTGATTGGTGCACTGAAGGGTCAGACCCTTAAGATTATGGAGAACATGGAAGCTGTTTTTGAAATAAAAACTGAAAATGTATCATATATAATTCCGGCTTCCCAATTAAATATTGATGGTTTTTTAGCCCGGTTGGGAGAACAAATAGAATCAAAGGATGTTGATGTTTGCGTTAAAATATCCGAACCTGACTCAGATTCTGTTAAAATTGTCGAAGATACCGCAAGCAAAAACAACTATCAAATTATCGTTAAACCCATTAAATTTGAAATCACCTGTACAAACGGAGACAAGACAGTAGAGGTTTCCAAATTTAATGCATATGTGGAAAGGCTTATTGCAATACCTGAAGGCGTGAATCCGTCAAAAATTACTACAGGCGTCGTTGTGAATCCCGACGGAACCTTCTCCCATGTGCCTACGGTCATCACAATGATAGACGGTAAATATTATGCAAAAATAAACAGCTTGACCAATAGTATGTACTCGGTAATTTATAGCCATAGAACATTTAATGATGTTGAAAACCATTGGGCACAAAAAGATATTCTTGATATGGCTTCAAGATTGATTATCAGCGGAGCAGGAAATGATTTATTCGAGCCTGAGCGCAGTATAACAAGGGCGGAATTTGCAGCAGTTATGGTCAGAGCATTAGGTCTTGGACCTGAGGAATATAAGAATGATTTCTCAGATGTCAAATCAGGTGACTGGTATAGCGGATATATTTCAACAGCATCATACTATGGCTTAATTAAGGGTTATGATGACGGAACATTTAAACCTGACAAAACTGTTAGTCGTCAGGAAGCTATGGCTATTTTAGTGCGGGCTATGGATATTACCAAACTTGGTGAAGAGCGTGAGACAGGTACAAACACCATTCTTTCAACATTCGATGACAATACCGATGTTTCAGACTGGGCAAAAGACCCTATAGCAAAATGTCTAATAACAGGTGTCGTTACCGGCCGGAACAATGGCTGTATAGCACCTTTGGACGGCATTAAAAGAGCGGAGGCTGCAATCATGGTGCGAAGACTCCTTATCAATTCAAATCTGATTAATTAATGAGTATTTGTGAGATTTGAGTGCCAAAATACGGACACCTAAAAGGAGCGAAAGATTTTTAACTCTGCCCTTAGCTCATAAAGTGAGGTGAATACAGAATGGTGACTGATGACATAAGGAAAATTCCGGACGGGGAGTGTGGAGTGAGCGAGGAAAAGTTTCCTTGCTTGGGAAGGTGCTTCAAAAAAAACAAGGCCATATTTATGGAGTCCTATGAAAAAATTTGTCCATACTGTGATATATCGACTTCTCTTCCTTACAGAGAAAATCTGAAGACAGTAACTATATTTGAATGCAGCATATTTGGCTATGGTACAAGGGTAACGGAATAAATACATAGACAAATAAATAATCATCTTGTATAGATAGTTTATAAAGTTGGAAAATTACAATAAAATCACTTGAATAAGGAGGAAAAAGTGAAAATTCATTTAAATAAGATAATATTGTTGATAATGACAATAATGTTAACTTTTCAAAGCATCGCATATGGGGAAGATATTTATTCCGATGTAAGCAATTCAGCAGAACATTTAGCTGATGTTCTTGTGAGTGAATACGGCGTTTCAGGAATACAATATGCTTTGATTTCTGACGGGGAAATTGTACTTTCCGGTACTTCGGGAATCTTTAACAAGGATAAGACCGGAACATTAGACAATCAATCATTGTTCGGAATAGGTTCAATAAGCAAAATGTTTACTGCTACTGCAGTTATGATACTTTCAGACCAAGGTAAAATAAACTTGGATGAGCCTGTCACAAACTATGTTCCGGAATTCAAAATGGCTGACCCCCGATACGAAGAAATAACCGTAAGGATGCTGTTAAACCATTCATCCGGTATTATGGGCAGTAATTTTCTTAAGAGCTTTCTATATGATTATCCGAGCACTTTTGCCCATGATAATTTATTGGCGCAACTTGCCAAAGAGCAGCTAAAAGCAGCTCCCGGAGAATTTTCAGGTTATTGTAATGATGGATTTACACTTGTAGAAATAATTGTTGAAAAAGTTAGCGGAATGAGCTTTTCAGAATTTATAAGGAAGAATATTACCGAACCCCTTGGCATGAATAATACATATACACCCATGGATGACTTTGACAGGAATCGCCTGGTAAGAACTTTTGTTAATGGTGAAGAAACCCCTGTTGACACAATCAATGTAATCGGAACAGGCGGAATATATTCGACGGCTGAAGACTTGTGCTGTCTGGGACAAGCATATACGAACGACCCCGGATACTTGCCTGCTGTTGATTTATTATCTCAGGATGCTAAAGTAATGACAATGCAAAAAGAGTATAAAAGAGGTTTCGGTCCTGATCAGAAGGAGGGACTTTTCGGCTACGGTTTAGGCTGGGATTCGGTAGATGCATACCCCTATAGTCAATATGATATTCAGTCTTTAATAAAGGGCGGCGATACACAATTATATCATGGAAGCATGATAGTACTGCCTGAATACAATATGGTTTTTGCGGCTTTGTTATCCGGCGGTTCCAGCTTATACGGCCAAGTTATGGGTCATGTTTTGCTTCTTGAAACCCTGTTGGCTGAAAATGAAATTACTGAAATTATTCCGTCTATAGAGCTGCAACCACCTGTTTTATCCTTAATGCCTCAAGAATTAACTTCATATTCAGGCTTATATTCCAACAATACTGTAGTGGTGAATGTAAGTGTTGAAACTGATGGGAAAATTGACGTAACATCTTTATCCGACAAAAATCTGCCTGACGAAATTTATATTTATACTGCGGAAGGTGTGTTTGTAGATGAAAACGGCAGTAAACAGTTATCCTTTATAGAAGAATCAAACGGGAAAACCTATATACAAATCAAACAGATTTATAATTTCCCAAATTTAGGTCAAACGATATTAACTTCTTATCAATATGAGAAAACAGAGCCCAACAATATAGATGACAGGATACAAGGTTCCTGGGATGAAAGAAGTGGAACAAAATATTATCTTGTAAATGAGCATCCCCATTCCCAGGCTTATCATGTTCTGGAAGGCATATATTGTGAAATAATCACAAATGAAGAACTGCCCGGATATGTAGGGCAATTTAAAATCATTGATGAATATAAAGCAATCCAGGATATACAAATACCGAGTATGGCCGGACGGGATTTGGCAGATATAGAAATTCTTAACCTGGCCGGGAAAGAATATCTTATTTCAAACGATTATATATATATGAAAGAGAAAGACAGGGTGGATTTATATGCCGGGCAGAATGCCATATGCACAATCCGGGAGGATGGATATGCCAGGTGGTACACTGTAAACCAAAATGATACCGGCAAAACAATGATCGTTGATCTGCCGGAAAATGGGTCATTTGCTGTTTATAATGAAGAATCTTGCATATATTTTTCTGTTGTAGATGGCAATAAATCTGTAGTACTTCCCGAAAACGGCAAGATTGTTTTTATCGGCCAGTCTCCCGGTGACCGCTTTATTATCACCACCGATTATATTAAATTGTCGGACATGACCGATACTATAGTTCAAGAGGCCAAAACTTATACTGCTGAGGGATATGAGGCAACGATTGAAGCCGCCAGGAAGGCTGTGGCAAAAGAACTGTCAACCGGCATACCGTCAAGTGCGACTGTAGCCATCATGGTGGATGGCGAGATAGTTTATGCAGAAGGTTTTGGTCTCAGGGACCGTGCCGAAAACCTTACGGTAGATACAAAAACACAGTTTAATATAGGTTCCGTCAGCAAGATTTTTACAGCAGCCTCTGTCCTTATACTGGAGCAGGAAGGTGAGCTTTCCTTGGACAAGCCTGTCACAGACTATCTTCCCGATTTTACAATGAATGATTCCAGATATAAAGAAATCACCATTCGCATGCTGCTTAATCACACCTCAGGCTTACCGGGAACAAATATGAAGGATGGGTTTACTGCGGCAAAAAACAGGGACTACGTGAAGGAGACGCTTGAAAGCTTAAAAACTATGAGCCTGGTCAATGATCCGGGACAAATAAGCATTTATTGCAACGATGGGTTCACAGTTGCCGAAGCCGTTATCGAGCATGTTTCCGGCATGAGCTTCCCAGATTTCCTTGACCAGAAGATCTTCAGCAAGCTGGGTCTTGAAAACACAAGTGCATACTTTAAGGACGGCAACGAAAATATTGCAAGGGTATATGAATTAGACAGCATAGTGCCCTTACCTGTCGAATATGTAAATATACTCGGAAGCGGTGGACTGGCTTCCACAGCAATCGATTTATGCAAATACGGAGAAATAATTCAATCGGAGACAGTTCTTAGTAAGGCTATGATTGAAGAATATACCAAGGCTCAATACGGACCCGGAACGGTACCGGTTGGAGAGCCCTTACTCAATGTGGGTTTGGGCTGGGACTATGTGCTGGTGCAAAAATTCAAGAATCAGGGCATTGATGTGTTGGCGAAAAGCGGGGGCACGCTCCAGTACAATTCTCAACTTTATGTAGTGCCCAAGGAGCATATTAGTGTTGCGGTTATTTTTGCAGGCTTCGCAGACCCTACAGCTGTTACAGACACCATACTGCAAACCTTGCTTGAAGAAAAGGGAATTGTGAAAAAACCGTCATCTGATGAAATTCTCCTACGGGATGCTGAAATCCCGGATAGTTTTAAGAACTTTGAAGGGTATTACACCTCGAGAGATGGCATCAGGAAAGTTGAGATTTCTCCCGATAAAACAGGGATAATTCTCTCAATCTATGATGGCGAAGGTTTTAAACCCGCCGGTATTCTTACTTATAAAGAAGATGGCAGATTTTATAGGCAGGATGGAATAAGCTATTCCATTGCAGAGCATGGTGAAGGAAAGGTAATAATTGCTTATCCTTACGGCCCAAATGCCGGAATTGTACAGTATGAGATGTTAAATAATATTGATGATATAGATACAAGTGCATTTTCAGGGAAGGTATGGGTTCCCCGAAATCATGGTCCATATGATTTTTTCGTAAAAATGTATAGGACCGAGACAATTCCTGAAATACCGGGATATATATTCATTAATGACGGGGAAACATATACCCCGTTAGCTTTAAAAGGCCCGACAGAAACCCGGATGTCCTTCAATTACATTAGGGATCAATATGAAATACTGCTGCAAAATATTGAAGGAGAGACATTGATATATAGCTATGGTAATTATTATTCTGATGCCTCAGAATTACCTGTTATTGCAGATGGTGACATTCTGCAGATTAATTCAGAAGGTAATAACAAAGCAGGCATGATGAGGTTCAGCGGTTTGGTGGGCTTTTCCATCCCCGAAGAGGGAAGAATTTTGGTCTTCTCTCCTAAATTCAATTTGGTATACGACAGTCTGGTAGCAGGCAGTCCTGTAACATATGCGGAAAAAGGTGCCTATGTTATAGCTATCGGCAAACCGGGAGATGCTTTCAAAATTTATAATTATGATGATCTACCTGATTACAGAGAAAATACTATTTCTTTCGAATCCGGAGAAGCTATTAATAGAGAGCAGGCTATTTCAATTATAGCAGATGTTATGGATTTAGCAGGCTTCGAAACTAACTTGAACTCAGAAGAAGAGTAAATATTACGTACAGCTAAAACATCAACTAATAAGCCTAAAAAGATAGCCTGAACCTTAGTAATAATAATAGGTTCAGGCTTTTAAATTTAGTCATAAATTCGTTGTATAACATCTCATTTTAGTTTCAGCTAAATTTTTTTTAATCTCTCCTAAAGTCCTTTTTACGTAATTTATAAGGCTCTACTTTTATTTGATATAATTAATTTCCTGCTTTTGCACAAATAATTAAATAAGCATAAGCGTAAATCTTGTAATTAAATGGATACAAGGATTATTTTTTGTCAAATTTTAATCTATTTTATTTTGTATTATGTCGATGCAACCAATTATTATTTTGAAATTAATGAAAGATTAAATAGCTTAAAAAAAATGTTGAAAAATAATATATTTAAGTATATAATGTAAATAATTGACAGAGAAAATTAATTGGGTTTGATAGAGTAGATTATTCATTCAAGGGGGAAATCATGAAACTTTATATAAGCACATTGGGAGAATTTGATATTAAGGTAGATGGTCAATCAATATTAAGAGATTCAGCCCGAATGTATAAAATATATAGACTTTTTGAGTATTTTTTGACATTCAGAAATAAAAAGTTATTGCCTGAAACCATCATCGATAATTTGCTCTCTGACAGTGAATCCGATGATCCTAAAAACTTGCTAAGGACTCAAATTTTTAGATTGAGGAAAACATTGAATTTAATTATTCCTAAAAATGAAGATCCTCAAAAATACTTAAGCATTAATTTTATAAATGGATATTATTGCTTGGAAACAGGGGAAAATGTTGTAATTGATATAGAAGAATTTGAGGATTATATAAAACAGGGTGACTTAATGGAAAGTTATGAAGATTCCATAAATCATTACAAAAAGGCAATTGATTTATATAAAGGAATTTATTTATCCAATAACGCATATGAAGTTTGGTTGGTACCTACAAGAAATTACTATCATAGATTATATCTCAAAACTTTATACAAACACATAGGATTGCTAAATAAAAATGGAGAGTATGAACGAATTGTATCCCTTTGTGAGAGAACTTTATTAATAGAGCGATATGAAGAAAATATTCATATTGAATTGATGGAAGCTTTGCTAAAATCAGGGCAAAGCAAGTTAGCCATAAACCATTATGAATACGCTATAAATATGTTTGAAAGAGAAATGTATGTAAAACCATCTCAAAGGTTTATTGATTTTATTAAGAAAATACAAAGTCATTCTTCATATAAAAGTGATTTGGACATTTCAGACATTAAGAGAAACTTGGACGAAGATGCAGCCGGTGGGGCAATGTTATGTAGTTTAGATTACTTTAAATTTATTTTCAAAATACAAAAAAGAAAATCCTTAAGGAATAATCAGAATGATTATCTATGCATATTAACTATTAATCGAGATGAACATAATGAATATAACAATAGCTTAAATGACGTGTTATTAGTGTTGAAAAAATCTCTTAGAAAAAGTGATGTTTTTGCTTCCTGGAATGATAATCAAGTATTGATTATGCTTCATGATGTAAAAGGAAGCGGTATAGATGTTATAAAACAAAGATTGATAAATGATATTGTAGAATACGCAAAAATAAACAGAAATGTAATTAATGTCACATATCAGCCATTGCAAACACAAAAAACAATATAATTGTTTTTGCTAATTTTGAAAACCTTTACATTCACTCAGGATAACATAAATATCATATCTTATTAATAACTGAAAACAAAAAAATGTTTAAAATAGAATATTTTAGGTATAAATTAAATATTAACATTATGAAAAGAACAAAATTTTTATTATTTACTTTTATGACTAT
>DMWH01000091.1:0-12287 GCA_003483345.1 Clostridiales bacterium
AAAATTTGTTCTCCAATCTATACCATTATAATAAAAAGGACCATATGAATTCTTATCATCATAATGAATACTATTATAATACTTAGTATCATTTATCATTGTTCCATAGTCTGCAGAGGTGACATTATCCCTTGTAAAGTCAGAACCACTGATCTCGAAAGTTGCCAAGCGACCTTCCCTGTCAAAAACCATAATAATTGAATTAGTATTTCTTGCATAATTTTCTGAATACCAACCGTCGTTACTATCCACCAAGAGTTGTTCAATATCATCTACAGTTTCGCATCTACTCAGTATGAGATGATTTAACATACCATTAGTAATGTCTCTAACATCCTGATCAGGAGTAAAACCTTGAGATTGTTGGAATTCATTACTTAATGTGTGAGCAGAAGTTTGTACTAATCCCAAGCCCTTTTCATTTGCTCCGGCCCAAGGCAGTATATAAGTGTTATGAATGGGCATGGGTGTACCAATCTCTCCGCTGCTTTTTTCAGCATTTTTTGTTTAGCAATAATTTTCTTTTTCATAAAAAATACCCCCAATAAAAATTTACTTAATATAATGCAACAATTATGCCAAATATAGCACAATAAGGAAATAAATGTAAAAATTAAATAAATTAAAGATTTAATAGGAAAACATGGAATATAATCTTGAGTTTGCCAAAATCTTGTTTTATACTTAATGAAAAGGCTCCTATAATTCATCTAAATAAATGGTGTTATAGACTTTTTTATTCAAATACATTGGAGGAAAAATGAAAAAGAGAATTACAATAATTGCAATAGGTGAGAAAATGGCAGAGGGCTATAAGAAAGATATCAGCAATTTTTTCGAAGATACGATAGAAGTAGAAGCGTCTAGCATTGATAAGATTGAACACGATAAGAAAATAGAAACGGATCTTATTTTAATATCGGCCAATTCCATATTTAGGCTGGTAAAACCATATGCTCTTGTAGATTGTGAAATAATTACGATTAATAAGACTTTAAGTAAAAAGGGCTTTGAAAAAATAAAAGATTTACCGGAAGGCACAAATGCTCTTTTGGTAAATATAGGACCATATACAGCAGCAGAAACAATCCTCCTTTTATATAACATTGCAAGAAAGGATATTGAATTATATCCATATTATCCCGGAATAAAAGAATATCCAAAGTTTGACTTAGCTATTACACCCGGCGAAAAAGAAATCGTTCCCAAGAACGTGAAAAATATAATTGATATTGGAAACAGAGTTACTGACGTTAGTACAATTTTAAGCATTATTACTAACTTAAAATTAGATAAAGAAAAATATAAAAAGAAAATTTTTGAATATTATAATGAAACAGTACCAAGCAATTATGCCATAAGTAATATAGTAACTGAGAATTTAAAACTGGAAAATCAAATTGATATTTTATTTGAAAATTTGAATGAAGGAATCATCACATATGATCAAAATGGTGTGATAATAGATAATAATAGCAGTGTTGGTAGATTAATTAATGCAGATACACATGATTTAACCGGGAAAAAGATAATGGATATGTTTCCGATAAAAACAGGTGAGTTATTATTATCCCACTCTATAGAAAGGGTATTGAGAATAAATGATAATGATATAATTGTTACTATTGTTCCGGCAAAGAATGTTGGGTTAAACAATGGAGGCATAATAATACTAAAGAAATTTAGCGACGTAGAAAGAAAAATGCATGAACATAGAAAGACAGTTATAGGAAAAGGGCATAAGACTAAGTATACTCTCAATGATATTATTGGAAGCAGTCCGGAGATAAAAAAATGTAAGCAGACAGCAATAAGAATGGCAAAATCAGAGTCTGCTGTATTAATAACCGGAGAAAGCGGCACCGGCAAAGAACTTTTTGCTCATGTTATACACGATAATTCAAATCGAAAATATAATCAGTTTGTTGCTGTAAATTGCTCATCCTTTCCGGAAAACTTACTGGAGAGTGAATTGTTTGGTTATGAAGACGGTGCCTTTACGGGTTCTAAAAAAGGTGGTAAACCGGGTTTATTTGAAATAGCTCACGGTGGTTCTCTTTTTTTAGATGAAATCGGTGAAATGCCGATGCATTTACAGAATAGATTGCTGAGGGTTTTGCAAGAACATGAAGTAATGAGGATAGGAGGAGATAATGTTATTCATGTAGACGTGAGAATAATAACTGCGACTAATACAAATATTGAGGATAAAATTAAGCAGGGAAGTTTTAGGAAGGATTTGTATTATAGATTAAATGTGCTCCCTTTACATATACCTCCATTAAGAGAAAGAAAAGGTGATGTTTTAGAAATACTTGATTACTATAAGAAAAAGTTTAAAGGTAAATTTGTTTTGTCTGATGAGGTAAAAGATTTATTTGAAAACTATATCTGGGAAGGCAATGTGAGACAGCTTAAAAACTATATTGAGTACTTTGCAAATTTGGACAAGCTGGTTATAAAAATAGAAGATATTCCTGGCACTATTGTAAAAAATGTGATTGCTGCAATGAATAATAATGAAGTTATCCTTGATAATGAACAAACCGGCAGTTCTGATGAAGATATTTATTCATTAATTTTAAAAATCTTATATGAATTTCATAAGCAAAAGAAAAAAATCGGCAGAAAGCAAATGTCAATAGAATTAGAAAAATATAATATATATAAAAGCGAACAAGAGGTTAGAAATTATTTTATACTTCTTGAACACAATAATTATGTATCAATAGGAAGCGGCAGAGGCGGAACACAAATAACCAAAGATGGTATTGAGAAATTAAACAAGACCACCAAACTGTAATAATTGTATAAACTTGTAATTAATAATACAATTGTTACAGTTTTTTGTATTACAAGAGTTATTCTATATTAATTATTTTGCCATTAACACATGATATTTGTTGGCACAAGATTTGCATTATTTTAAAACAAATAATGTTGGAAAAGGTGAAAGTATGAAACCTGTAATCGGTATAACTTCTTATTACGTAAAAGCTTATGAAATAGAACAATGCAGACCAAGAGGAGTAATGGGTCAAGATATGCTAATGTCAACCATAGACTATTCAAGTGCAGTTGAAAAAGCCGGTGGGATACCTTTAATTATTCCGATAATAAACAGCATTGAGTTGATAGAGGATCTTGTGGAAAAAATAGATGGTCTTATACTTTCAGGCGGTCCCGATATATACCCCCTTTTATATAACTCTTCTATAAGTGTCGGATCAAAAAAAATAGTAGCAGAAAGAGATAGATTCGAACTTGAATTACTCGGAAAGGTAGTAGGCAAAAACAAACCTGTATTTGGTATATGCAAAGGACTTCATATGCTTAATATTTATTACGGGGGAACCTTATTTCAAGACATTTATTTAGAATGCAATACAAACATATCCCATTCCGGAAGCAAAGCATCCTGTTATGAACCATGTCATACTGTTTATTTTGAGAAAGACAGTATTTTTTTTGATATATTTAAAAGCAATTCCTATGTTAATAGTTATCATCATCAAGCAATAAAGAATCTTGGTTCAGAACTGAAAGCAGTGGGATGGTCGACAGACGATAATTTGATTGAAGCCGTTATCCATAAGGATAATGATTTCGTATTAGGCGTTCAATGGCACCCTGAAATGATGGTTGGTCATTATGAAGAACAGTTAGAAATATTTAAATATTTTATAAATTTAATAAGGAGGAATAAACATGACCAAAATTAGATTATTATTACTGTTGCTTGTATTTTTAATGGCATTCAACCTTTCAGCGTGTACAGAAGCAGCAAAAACAGACCAGACAAATGAAGAAGAAGGGACCGAACTTGAGGCACCGATTGAATTAAAGGCTGAAGATAAGGTACCTACTATTGAATTTTGGATTACATCCCAGACATATGATTCAATAAGATATGAAGCAGGTCTTATGATATCGGATGCCTGGAAAGAGTTGGGATTTGATGTTGATGTAAAAACCATGGAATGGACAACTATGTCAGCCGAAGGCATGTCAGCACATAAACATGATGCTTTTATGGTTCAGTGGGGCGGCAAAGCTGAGAGAATTGATCCTTTCCATTGGTTGTATACAATGCATTATTCTGAAGAGAGTGGTGAAGGAGGGTACAATATTGCAGGCTATAAAAATCCGAAATATGACAAGTTAGCCGATGAATTTGTAACAATAATGGATCCTGACATAAGAAAAGAGAAGTCAAACGAAATGCAGAAAATATTAGCTTCTGACGTTCCGCAACCTCCGATAGTACATAGATTGCTGACACAAGTCTACAATAAAGACAGGTTTAACAATGTTATGCCATCAATGGGTGAAGGCTTATACAGCTTTTGGAACTGGATAAATATGGAGCCTTTAACTGAGGATGCCGTAATAAAATTTGGAGCAATTAATGATATTAAACTGCTTAATCCCCTTACTACTACAACAGGGCAGGATATCTATATATTGAATCTCATATATGATACCTTAGTGAAAGTAGATATAAACGGGCAAATAGTACCTTGGCTTGCAGAGTCATACAATGCTATAGATGATAGAACAATTGAAGTCACTCTAAGGGATGATGTTAAATTCCATGATGGAAGACCCCTGACTGTTGAGGATGTCAAATTTACTTTTGATTTTGCAAAAGAAGTGAAAGCCCCGTATTACGCTTCTAAGATAAAAGCAATAGAATCGGTAGAAATCATAGGAGATAATAAATTAGTGTTTAAACTGTCAGAACCTTTTGCTCCATTTATGTCAAACGGATTAGCCTTAGTAGGAATACTTCCAAAACATATATGGGAAAGCAAATATCAGGAATTAGGAGCTGAAGGCATATTATCCTGGCCTAATACACCGACAATCGGCAGCGGACCTTTTATGTTCGATTATTGGAGACCAAACGAAGAGATGATGCTAAATGCCAACAAAGAGCATTTTTCCAACCCTAAAATTGATGGTATATTGAGAATACCATATGCACAAGAATATGGGATAATTCAAGCATTGATATCAGGAGAAATAGATATAACCGGTCAGAATATGCTTCCTCTTGATTTGGAGGAAATTGAGAAGGTTGATTCTCTGCAGACTATAGATATAGCGGATCAAGGCTCTTATATGCTGCATTATAACATGAGAAAAGAACCCTTTAACGATGTACATGTAAGAAGAGCGTTGACATTTGCAATACCGAAGCAAACAATCGCTGATGTGATATTTGGAGGAAAAGCATTAAAGGCATTTTCTGTAGTAGGTGAAATTAATGAAGCCTGGCATAATCCTGATATAGAAAAAATTGACTATGATATGGAAAAAGCCAAAAAGGAACTACAAGACGCAGGATTCAGATGGGATGAAAACGGCAAGTTATACTATCCTGAAAACTATGTTCCCATGGAATACTTGGACTGATTTGCACTGGAGCTGGATTCTCCAGCTCCTTGTTTAATTTTATAGTTTGTCTGGGAGATGTTAAATGAAATTAATGAAGTATATACTTAAACGAGTATTTATGCTTATTATTACAATGTTGGTATTAATAACAATAATATTTTTCCTGTTTAGAATATTGCCCGGTAATCCTGTCAGCATGTATATAGATTCAGGTTTGGACAGAGAATCTCAAGAGTTATTGCTTCGGCATTACGGGTTGGATAAGCCGTATTTTCAACAATACATTATTTATTTAAAAAATTTGATAAAGGGAGATTTGGGGAACTCATTTCAATACGGCAAGCCTGCAATTGAGGTTATATACGAGAGATTCTGGAATACCGTGATACTGATGCTTACGTCAATTATTATTGCCTTTGCAATAGGAATTGCAATAGGTGCAGTATTGGCATGGAAAAGAAATACAAAATTTGACTTAGTAGGAACAATTATAGCCTTAATTGCCAGATGCATTCCTGCATTTTGGACCGGGATGATATTACTATTAATATTTTCTTATAAATTAAATTTTTTACCGGCTGGGGGCATGCATACACCCGGTGTAAGATTTGACAGCATTGTGCAAAAGTATTTTAATTTAGATTTTTTGAAGCACATGATCCTTCCAACCATTACTTCCGCATTTTATTCACTGGCCACACCACTGCTGGTAATGCGGACATCAATGTTGGAAATAGTTAAGGAAGATTATATAGAAATGGCTTATGCAAAAGGATTGCAGGAAAAATATATAATAAAAAAACATGCCGTGAGAACAGCATTGCTTCCCGTAATAACAATTTTTGCGGTTCAGGCAGGTGCTGCAATTGGTGGAGCAGTGCTGATAGAAACAGTATTCAGATGGCCGGGAATGGGCAGAGAAATTGTGCTTGCTGTTTCCTACAGAGATTATCCCTTGGCTCAGGCTGCATTTCTTCTCATAGGTCTGATGACAGCTCTTTTCAATCTTATAGCAGATATATTATATGCATTATTGGACCCGAGGGTAGCACTTTCATAAGGAGGATTATTATAATGAAAAAAATAAAACGGTTTTTAAAAGGTAATATAGCTGGTCTTGTCGGATTCTTCATATTTATTTTCTTTGTAATAATTGCAGTAACAGCCGATTATTTAGCTCCTTATGATCCAATGGAAATTCTATATAATGATGACGGCACGGTTAAAAGATTACAACCGCCTTCTAAAGAACATATTCTCGGAACCACTTATATGGGAAGAGATGTTTTATCGCAATTAATTGTAGGCTCAAGGGTAGCAGTACTGGTAGGCACAATATCTGCCATATGTGTTGCATTTATAGGCACAAATATTGGGCTTATAGCCGGGTATTATGGGGGGGTTACCGATAATTTAATTATGAGATTTGTTGATGTAGTGTATGGAATACCATTTCTTCCTTTTTCGCTGATATTGGTTGCTATATTGGGACCGGGAGTTAAAAATATTATATTGGCTATAGTGCTAATTACATGGAGAAATTCATCAAGAGTTATAAGATCTCAAGTATTGTCATTAAAGAACAGAACCTTTATCGAAGCAGCAAGATTAAGCGGCGCCGGTAATGCAAGGATTATTTACAAGCATATTGCACCTAATGTTATTCCTTTATCCATGGTTTATGTTTCCACGACTATGGCTTCAGCGATAATGACCGAATCAAGTTTAAGCTTTCTTGGATTCGGAGATCCCACACAGATGAGCTGGGGAAGAATATTATTTTCATGTTATTCATCCCAGGCAATGTTTAAAGCATGGTGGTGGATGATTCCACCGGGTATAGCAATAGCGTTTCTGGTATTATCAGGATATTTGATGGGAAGAGCTTTTGAGGAATTAGCCAACCCTAAACTGAGGGAGAGATAGATTGAATAATTCAGATAATAACAATCTTGAAAGGGCATATATGTATGAAATTATTGGATATTAAAGATTTAAGCATTTTATACAAAACAGTTGAGGGAGATATTCGAGCAGTCGACAAAGTATCTTTAGCTTTGGATGATAGGGAAATATTGGGAATTGTCGGGGAATCAGGATGCGGCAAAACTACGCTTGTGAAAGGAATAATGGGCCTCCTGCCTCATAATGCCAAAATCTCCGGAGGCGAAATATATTTTAACAACACAGATTTATTAAAACTAACATATGAGCAAATGAGACAAATCAGGTGGAAAGATATTTCAATGATAACTCAAAGCGCAATGAATTCTCTAAATCCCGTATACAAGGTCGGATGGCAAATTGTTGAAGTAATACGTGCTCATACAGATGTATCGAAGGAAGAGGCATATAAAAAAGTAGAAGAGTTGTTTGAACTTGTGGGTATCGAAAAGGGAAGGATGAACAATTATCCTCACCAGTTCAGCGGCGGGATGAAACAAAGAGCGATTATTGCAATGGCTTTGGCTCTGGACCCCAAACTTATAATTGCAGATGAACCGACAACCGCCCTTGATGTAGTAGTTCAATCACAAATACTTCAGAGAATCAATCATGTACTGGAAAAATATAATGGATCTATGATTCTTGTAACTCATGACATATCCGTTGTTGCGCAAACCTGTAATATGGTGGCAGTTATGTACGGCGGTGTCATAGTGGAATATGGTCCTGTGAAACAGGTATTGAAATATCCAAACCATCCATATACTATGGGATTAAATAATGCATTTCCAAGTTTAACCGGTGAAAAGAGACAGTTGATATCTATACCCGGTTCACCGCCAAATCTTATGAAAGATTTAAAAGGGTGCGGGTTTAAAGACAGGTGTCCATTTGCTGTGCAAAAATGTTTTATTGATGAACCAAAACAAACAAGTATAATTAAGGGATTTTACTATTGTCATAGAAATGATGAAATAGATAAACTGAGAGGGTTGGCAAAAAAACAAGAAATATGGCATGAAGAATTTCTTAAGGAAGTGACAATATGAATATTACAAAAAAGAATCAGTTTATAATTGAGGCTTTCAATATAAAAAAAGAATTTATGGTAAAAATAAAAAAAAATGCTTTAACTTCCGAAGAAAAAATATTAAAAGCTGTTGATGGCATTGATTTAAGTGTAAAACCCGGGGAGATATTAGGGATAGTCGGGGAATCGGGATGCGGAAAAACAACTACAGCTAAATTGCTGTTAGGTTTGTACAAGCCGAGCAGCGGGTGTATCAAATTTAAAGGTGAAGATGTCTCGGAGTTTAGAGGGCAAAAGATTAAGGATTTCAGACGAAATGCACAAATGATATTCCAGGATCCCTATGAGTCATTAAATCCAAGGTTTAAAATAAAAGAAGTCTTAATTGAGCCCCTTACAATTCATAACATAGGGAGCAATCGTAATGAAAGGTATGAACTGGCTGAAAAAATCTTATATGATGTAGGATTGAAACCTCCAAAAACATATTTGGAAAGATATCCTCATGAAATGAGCGGAGGTCAAAGGCAAAGGGTTTCTATAGCCAGGGCACTAATATTAAATCCTTCTTTTTTAATTGCAGATGAACCTGTATCTATGCTTGATGTATCAATAAGGGCAGGTATAATGAATCTACTTACCAGGATGATTGAAGAAAGGAATTTAGCTTCAATCTGTATCTCTCATGATTTGTCATTGATAAGATATGTGACTGAATATACCGCTGTCATGTATCTGGGAAAAGTTGTTGAAAAAGCATCAACGGAAAATCTAATAAAGAAAAGATATCATCCTTATACAGAAGCACTGATGGAAGCTGTGCCAAACCCTGATCCGGATTATAAAACTAATATATCCAAGATAAGAGGTGAAGCGCCAAATCCTGTAAATGTTCCAACCGGTTGCAGGTTTCACCCAAGATGCATAAAATCCATGGATATATGTAAAGAAAAGGAGCCCCGGGAAATTGAAATTGAAAATAACCACTTTGTATTATGTCATTTGTATAATAAATGAGCAGTAGTTATAAATATTATAGAAAGGACTTATAAAATGAAAGCATTAATACTTGAAGAAATAACAACAAGTGAATTGAAAAAGTATATTGACAATATAAAAATAGCAGTAGTACCAACAGGTTCGTGTGAACAGCATGGCCCAAATACTACATTTGCTACCGATACCGTAAGAGCATATGAAATTGCAAAATTATTAGGAGTTAAATATGGAAAAGACTTATTGATTTGCCCACCTATCGGATATGGAATTTCCCCCCATCATATGAATTTTACGGGGACCATAACACTGAGGATAGAAACATATGTATCAGTTATGATGGATATTGCATGGAGCTTAAAGGAACATGGAATAAAGAAAATATTATTTTTAACAGGACATGGCGGTAACAGGAATGCGTTAAGTACAGTTATAACAAAAATCAAGATGGAGTACAATATTGAAGCATATTGGGCAGGTACAGGTTCAGGCTTGGTTAAGGACTTGCTTGATAAAAAAGGGTGTTCGGAAATCAGGGGACATGCCTGTGAAGCTGAAACGTCACAGAGCTTGTATTTGGCTCCATGGTTAGTGAAAGAAGATAAGCTCGAAAAAGGCAAATTAATAAAAGACAATAAATATATTTATAAAGAAATAGTAAGAGATGGAGGAGTGTTTTGGGACTTTTCAAGTATCACTGAGAACGGAGCACTTGGAGATGCAACAAAATCAAGTATTGAATTGGGTAAGGAAATAACAGATTTGGTAATTGATAGATTATCAGATATGATAGATAAAATAATACTTTGAAACATAATGGATTTATTAAATGTCCATAAATACAGTATTATTAGTAATACAAGATCATAAAAAAGATTTTGTTTTGTTGCATTGTTTTATATAGGTTAAGGAAATGCTGATATAGATGAATTTTTATTATGTCAAAGACTGTCTTTTTATGAGATTTCATGCAAATCTCGTAAAACAGTCTTTTTTTTATAGCCCGAACCCTAATTATCATATGAAACCTGCAATGAATAACCGTATTTTTATAGTGAACACATTTAGGATTACATATATTTTTATATATGTTAAAAATAAACATTTCATTTTTTTTAAAAATAAAGTAAAATATTATAATAATAGTTGAAATTTTGTCATTTTGTGTTATATTAATATTATACGCTATGAGGTGAAACAGTGATTGAGTTTAATAATGTTACAAAGATATATAAGAAAACTTTTACCGCTGTAAAAAATGTCAATTTAAAAATTGATAAAGGCGAATTTATCTTCATTGTAGGAAAAAGCGGAGCAGGTAAAAGTACCTTAATAAAATTATTGCTTAGGGAAATAAGTCCTTCGGAAGGAATTATTACATATAATAATCAGGATATTAATAAAATCAGAAAAAGAAGCGTGGCGGAATACAGAAGGCGTATCGGCTTTATTTTTCAAGACTACAGGCTGCTTCCTAAGATGACTGTATATGAAAATATTGCATTTGCCATGGAAATGATTTGTTGTCAGGCAAAAAACATTCGAAGAGAGGTTCCACTGGTTTTGAGCATGGTGGGATTAAGCGATAAGGCCAAATATTATCCCGATGAATTGTCAGGAGGAGAGCAGCAGCGTGTTGCTATTGCAAGAGCTATTATTAATAAACCTGAAACCGTAATTGCAGACGAGCCTACAGGTAATTTGGATATGGAAACATCTAAGGAAATAATGAAAATATTGACGGAAATAAATAGGCGAGGAACTACGGTTATTATGGCAACACACGACAGAGAAATAGTAAATCAGTATCAAAGAAGAGTAGTTGAGCTTAAAAACGGTATTGTTATCAGAGACATCAAGGCAGGGGGATACAGCTATGAATCCGAAGAAGATTAGCTATATATTCAGACAGGCATTTAAAAGTATGTGGCGAAATCGAATGATGGGTTTTGCTTCCATAGGCTCAGTCTCAGCTGTACTGATAATTCTCGGATTTGTTTTAATACTGGTATTAAATATCAATAATATGGCAATGGTTGCTAAGGAAACTTTCGACCAAATTGCAGTATATATAATGGAAGGCGTGGATGATGAGCAAATAGAGGAAATGGGTAACTCCTTCAGAAAAATCGACGGAGTAATGGGAGTTGCATTCCAAACAAAGGACTATGCTCTTGAAAAGGTTAAGGAAGATTGGGGCGAAGATGCTATTTTGCTGCAGGATTTAAGACACAATCCTTTTCCAAACACATATATTGTACAGCTTTCCGATGTAAGCAAGGCAGATAAAGTAATTGCACAGCTGCAGACTTTTGAAGGTGTTGATAAGGTAAGGTATTATCAGGATGCCGTAAACACCCTTATAAAGTTAGCTGATTTTGTTAAAAAATTTGGAGCAGGCATAATAATAATACTTTTATTAATAAGTGTATTTATTATATCCAATACAATCAAGATTACGGTCTTAAGCAGACAAAGGGAAATTGAACTTATGCAATATATCGGAGCTACCAACGGATATGTCAGAGGACCTTTTATACTGGAAGGTGTCATGTTGGGACTATTGGGCTCTGTATTGGCAATTTTACTTATTATGCTTGGTTATAATTATACCATCGATTATCTCGCCGGTCGTTATGTTGCACTTATATCGGGAATGTCAGGATACTTGGTCGGCGTTGAAATGGTACTGTATGACCTTATCATAATTTTTATGACAATAGGAATAGGTATCGGAGTATTAGGAAGCTTGGTTTCATTGAAAAAATTCTTGAGCATTTAAGGAGTGTATTATGTTTAGAAAATGTGTCGCTGTTATTCTGTTAATAATAACAATAATAGGTATTTTTCCGGCAAATGCAGGAGGAAGTATTGCTGATCTAAGGTATAAGCAGAAACAAATAGAGCAGCAAAT
>DMWH01000091.1:12374-13155 GCA_003483345.1 Clostridiales bacterium
TGACTGATGAAATAGATAAGAATAATATGCTTTTGGAGCAACGCTTAAGAGCTATGTATATGAACGGAACAGGCGGATATCTGGAAGTAATTCTCAATGCCGAAAACCTTATCGATGCATTAACAAGAATGGATTTGATTCAATTAATCGTTAAAAGCGATGTTGAATTACTAAAAACTATAAATGAACAAAAGAAAGAAGTTGAGGAATTAAAAGCTGCCCAGGAAATCAGAAGGCATGAGCTGACTGCAGTAATTAATGATTTAAATATTAAGCAAAATGAAGTATTAATAGCTTCTCGTTCAAAAGAAAACTACATGTCCAGCCTGCAGAATAATATTGAAGAAATTCTAAGACAGGAAGCTGCCATGGAAGAGCAGTCAAAGCAAATTGAAAAAGACATTATTGCATTACAGCGTGCTGTTGAATATGCAGGCGGCGAATTACTGTGGCCTCTCCCCGGACATTACAGGATTACATCCGAATATGGAGGAAGGATTCATCCGATAACAGGGGTTTGGTCAACTCATGGAGGTACGGATATTGCAGCTCCATACGGAACGAATATTCTATCATCAAATGACGGGGTTGTAATATATGCGGGATACCATTATTCTTACGGCAATTACATAATTGTTGACCACGGGGGAGGAATTGCAACACTCTATGCCCATTGCTCAAAGTTGTTGGCTTCAGAGGGACAAGCAGTAACTAAAGGCGAGCCCATTGCAAAGGTTGGCTCAACAGGAGAATCTACGGGAAATCACCTTCATTACGAAGT
>DMWH01000091.1:13209-14274 GCA_003483345.1 Clostridiales bacterium
AAAAAATAAATTGGAAAGTGAAGGAATTTATTTTCAGGTTAATTATATAATAGGCAGAACCGGTGGAGTTTATAATAAGCATGGCATAGATTTACATAAATTTATTAACTTTCTTTTCGATGAAAAAGACATAACCAAGTATTGTGACGGGGGAAAAGCAGAAGATATAAATTTTGAGCTTATGCTCAATAATAAGGATATAGACTTAATGGTTGAAATGACACCTACCAATAAAGAGACCGGAGAGCCCGGCATGACTCATATCACAAGGTGTCTTGAAAACAATATCAATGTAGTGACATCTAACAAAGGACCCATACTGCTGGCTTATCATAAGTTATATAATTTGGCTAAAGCTAATAAGGTACAACTGGGTATCGGTTGTACAACGGGAGGGGCACTGCCTTCTATTAACGGAGGATTTATCGATTTGGCCGGAGCCGATATTATTTCTATTGAAGGAGTTTTAAACGGAACTACGAACTTCATTTTAAAAGAGATGGAGGATACAGGCTGTAATTATGACGATGCCCTGAAGGAAGCTCAAAGGCTGGGTATAGCTGAAACAAATCCGGCTCTCGATGTTGAAGGATTTGATACTGCTTCAAAACTGTTAATATTAACAAATGTATTGATGAATACGGAAAAAACTATGGATGATATATTTATAGAAGGCATTACAAAATTAACACCCCATGATATAAATAGAGCAAAATCCATGAACAAAAAATATAAGCTGGTAGGTAAAACACAAATTCTTGATAATAAAATAGAAATGGAAGTAAAACTGCAATTGCTGGACCCCTCCAATCCTTTATACGGAGTTGAGGGTAAGAATAAAGCAGTAAGATATATATCCGACACATTAGGGGAATTAACGATTATGGGCGGAGCTTCGGGAGTTACTCCTGCAGCAGCTTCAATATTGCGAGACATAATAAATATTAACAGAGGTTACAAGTTTGTAAAGTAGATTTTTAGTTGGCTGGGGACGGTTCTTTTTGTTCTTGAAACAAAAAGAACCGTCCCTACTTTCACGCCACGATAATCGAGTATACTCTGTGT
>DMWH01000091.1:14387-20976 GCA_003483345.1 Clostridiales bacterium
GCTTCATCCTTGATATTGTCTAAATAATATTTAATAAATCTTTCATCAATGCATGTGTTTTGAGTATTTTTGCCCATGCCGTAATTGCAGATAATTTCATAAATAATATTTGTGGACTCTTTAATATCATTTGAAGCACCCGTCGATATTTCACCGATAAATATTTCTTCGGAAGCTCTGCCTGCAAGAAGTACAATTACTTTGTTGCAAAGCTCGTTTTTCGTGTAGAGGAATTTATCTTCCGTAGGGAATTTTAAAACATATCCCAGGGCTTTGTCTCTTGGAATTATTGAAATTTTCTGAACTTGGTCTATATTAAGAATTTTAGCAGCAACTGCATGACCTGCCTCATGATATGCAACAATTCGTTTTTCCTTGTCTGTTACCGTGGAATGTTTTATTTCCAAACCCGCGGCAATTTTTTCGATAGCAAATTCAAAATTTTCATTGGTAATTTTTTTTGATTTTTCCTTTATTGCTTTAAGTGCTGCTTCATTTGCTATGTTGGCAAGCTGAGCTCCGGAAAACCCGTGAGTTTTAATGGCAATATCCTTAAGCTGAACCTTTTTGTCAAGAGGTTTGTTTTTAGTGTGAACTTCCAAGATTTTAAGTCTGGAATGAAAATTAGGGTTTCCGACATAAATTTTTCTGTCAAATCTGCCGGGCCTCAGCAAGGCTTCATCCAATAAGTCCAGCCTGTTGGTTGCAGCAATAACAATTACATTGCTGGTGTTGTTAAATCCGTCAAGCTCAATTAATAGCTGGTTTAGGGTTTGATCCTTTTCATTGTTGCTGTCGGCATTTCTTTTGGCACCAAGAGCATCCACTTCATCTATAAAAATTATACTGGGTGCTTCCTTTCGAGCTTTTTCAAATATGGTTCTCACCCTTTTAGCACCTACACCTACATATTTTTCTACAAATTCCGAGCCGCTCGAATAAATGAATGTTGCTTTTGCTTCTCCTGCTATTGCTTTAGCAATAAGTGTTTTGCCGGTTCCCGGAGGTCCGTATAAGAGTATGCCTCTTGGAACCTTTGCATCCATTAACCTGTATTTATCTTCATTATTCAAAAAATCTATAATATCCATTAAATCTTCTTTAATCTCCTCAAGTCCTGCCACGTCATTAAAGCTTATTTGAATTTTTTGCTCATCAATTTTTTTCTTATCAAAATATGTTACGGTGGAAGCTATCTCATTTACTTCCATATCATCATCTTGTTTCTTATTTTTCATATAATAAAACATTGCTTTAGAAATAAACATTGTATATAATAGTAACGGAGTAAAATATAGTAGTGGTAGTTTAATGTTTTGAGGTAGTGTAGCAAATAAAAGAATATATACTATAAAGAAAATTATTAATGGGAAATATTTAATTTTCATATTACCTCCTTATGTCGAAAACTCTAAATATTTTTATTGATATCTTTATCTTTACCATTACAAAAAAAGTTATCACGTAATTCTATAAATAATTGTTGACATTTATTGTTATGTTGTATATACTGTTAAAGTGTTCAAGAAGAAGTAACCGCTTCTCACCTTGCGGCGTTTTATGAACTGCCGGCAAGGTTAAAAAATAAATGCAATTTTGTATTTTTTTAGATGGCGGTGAAAATCGCTGTTTTTTTTATAGCGCTGACCCATTTTTAGAGGTATGGGGACACACTTTGAATAGAAATATAATATAATATATTATTATATATAAGAAACATCTGAAATTTTAGGAGGGATGGATTATTAAGGAACTTCAAATCAACGAGCAAATTCGTGAGAAGGAAGTAAGAGTTGTTGACTCTGATGGTAGCCAGCTTGGCATTATAAGTACAAAAGAGGCTTTAAAGATTGCGGAAAGCAAAAAGCTTGACTTGGTGAATGTATCGCCTAATTCAGATCCGCCGGTGTGCAGGATTATGAATTACGGGAAATATAAATATGCTCAGGCAAAAAAGGAAAAAGAGTCTAAAAAGAAGCAAAAAGTAATAAGTGTCAAAGAAATCAGAATGACACCAAATATTGAAGAGCATGACCTGGCAGTCAAAGCTAAGAATGCATCAAAATTCCTTATAGACGGTGACAGAGTTAAAGTTGTTGTGCGTTTCAGAGGAAGAGAACTTGGAAAGATGGATAGGGGCAGAGAAGTATTGATGCAATTTGCTGAAATGACATCAGAATATTCTACAATAGATAAACACCCTGTTGTAGAAGGCAAAAATATGTCTATGTTTTTGACCCCGAAAAAATAACTAAAGGAGGAACCACTATGCCAAAAATTAAAACAAACAGATCAGCTGCAAAGAGGTTTAAAAAAACCGGAAGCGGTAAAATACAAAGAGCAAAATCAGGCAAAAATCATTTCACAGGGAAAAAAGCTTCTAAATCAATCAGAAATTTAAGGAAAGGTACATTGGTATCAGGAGCTGACGAAAAGAAAGTAAATAAATTAATACCATATTAATATGGAACATAAGGAGGAACAACAATGGCAAGAGTAAAAGGTGCTGTAAATGCTAAGAAAAACCATAGAAAAATATTGAAACTTGCTAAAGGATATTACGGAGCAAAGAGTAAATTATATAAAACAGCAAACCAAGCAGTTATGAAGTCACTTTCATATGCTTATGTAGGAAGAAAATTAAGAAAAAGAGAATTCAGACAGTTGTGGATTGCAAGAATTAATGCTGCAGCAAGACAAAACGGATTATCTTACAGCAAATTTATCAATTTGTTGAAGGTAAACAATATTGAAATAAACAGAAAAATGCTGTCAGAAATGGCCATTCACGACCCGGAAGGCTTCACAAACCTTGTGGAACAAGTAAAAATATCCTAATACAAATTAATACCCTATCAAGACTGTATATACAGTCTTTTTTATTGCAAAATAGTTTCATCATGCTATAATGAATTCATATAAGAGGCTACTTAGGAGTTATTTATGGATATTATTACAAGCAAGGATAATATTAAAATTAAATATATAAGAAGTTTGAATTTGAAAAAATTCCGCGATGAAGAAAATGCATTCCTTGTGGAGGGAATAAAGTTTGTTGAGGAAGCCATAAATGAAAATGCAGATATCAAACTATTGCTTGTAAGCGAGGAAACACTTAATAAAAGTGAAGTGAAAAAACTCATTGATTCCATAGATGAAAGCAAGGCAGTTGTATGTACAGCCCAAGTGTTTAACAGTGCTGCTGATACCGTTAATGCACAGGGAGTGCTTGCTGTAATCAATAAAAATACCGCATTTCAAAATGATATTATCGATAAATTCAATTTTATTATAATGTGTGATAGAATTCAAGACCCCGGCAATTTAGGTACTATTATAAGAACTGCCGATGCTTTCGGACCTGCCGCCTTATTAATTAATAAGGGATGTGTTGATATTTTTAATCCAAAGGTTGTCCGTGCTTCTGCAGGTGCAATTTTCAGGGTTCCCCGTATTCATTCAAAAGATGATTTAGAAATCATAAATATTATGAAAGATAAAGGATTTTATATAGTATCAACTGTTGTTGATTCCGAATACTATATTGACAACATTGAAAAAAGGAACAAAATTTGCATAGTAATCGGGAATGAAGGACAGGGAGTATCGCAGGACCTTATTGATTATTCGGATATTTCAGTAACCATAAAAATGACAGGGAAAGCAGAATCAATTAATGCATCTGTAGCAGCAGGCATANNAATTAAATATTAGGCAATGATAAAGAGTAGTAAGTATAAGTAAATGCTTTTTAGAGAAAAATCATCATAGGCTGCAAGTGATTTTAGGCATTTATACCGAAGTTTCGCTTTGGAGCCTGCAGAATGAAAATTAGTAGTTTTGCACGGGAATACCGTTATTCAAATAAGACTAATGAAAATCAACTATGTTAATTTTCATTAGTGAAAAAGAGTGGTACCGCGGACTTCGCCTCTTATGGAGGAGTCCGTAATTTTTTTATAAAGGAGTATTTATGAAAGAGCAATTATTAAAATTAAAAACCGAAGCATTGAACCGGTTAAAGGAATGCAATGACAATGCAGATATTGAGAAAATCCGTATTCAATATTTAGGGAAAAAAGGTGAATTAACATCAATTTTGCGCTCCATGGGCTCTCTTTCCGAGGAAGACAGACCGGAAATGGGAAAACTGGCCAATGAAGTAAGAGCTCTCATAGAAGAAGCAATCCAATCAGCAAAGGAAACGGTTCATGAAAGGGAATCAGAAAAAAGACTGAAAACTGAAGCCTTGGATATAACAATGCCCGGAAGACAACCTGAAATAGGAAGAAGACATCCTTTGATGAGGGTTAAAGAAGAGTTGGAAAGCGTGTTTATGCGAATGGGATACGATGTTATCGGTGGTCCCGAAATTGAAACGGTAGCCAACAACTTTGATGAATTAAATGCACCATACGACCATCCTTCAAGGGACTGGTCAGACACATTTTATATTTCCGAAGATTTAGTACTTAGAACACATACGTCACCGGTAGAAATAAGAGTAATGAAGGAAGCAGTAAGGGAAGGTAAGCTCCCGATTCGTATGGTATCGACAGGCAGAACATTCCGATTTGATGATGTTGATGATACACATTCACCCATGTTTCACCAAATGGAATGTCTGGTTGTAGACAAAGGCGTTACAATGGCAAACCTCAAGGACTCAATTGACCAGTTTGTCAGGGAATTATTCGGAAGCAACGTGAAAACACGTTTTAGACCTCATAACTTCCCATTTACTGAGCCAAGTGCAGAAGTAGATGTATCCTGCCATATATGTATGGGTAAGGGATGTGCTGCATGCAACGGAACAGGATGGAGCATGGAGCTTTTGGGCTGCGGAATGACTCATCCGAATGTTCTCAGAAATTGCGGCATTGACCCTGAAATTTATTCAGGATATGCATTCGGAATGGGAATCGACAGAGTTGCCATGGTTAAATACGGAATCCCAAACATCAGGTTATTGTTTGAAAATGATGTTAGATTCTTAAAACAATTTTAGGAGGTTTGTTATGTTAGTACCTATTAAATGGATGAAGAAATATGTGGATATTGATGTTGATGATAAAACATTGGCGGATAAATTAACACATACCGGCTCTCATGTGGATGCGGTAATCGATTATAACAAGGAAGTTAAAAGGGTTGTTACGGGAAAAATACTGGAGATAAATCAACATCCTAACGCTGACAAATTGGTTGTTACGTTGATTGACATAAATGAAAGCGAGCCCGTACAAATAATTACCGGAGCAAAGAATATAAAGAAGGACGATGTGGTGCCTGTTGCCTTGGAAGGGGCAGAACTTCCAAACGGATTAAAAATTAATAAAACTAATTTCAGAGGACTTCCATCTTACGGGATGATGGTTTCTTATGAAGAATTAGGATTTGAAGATAAGGTTATTCCAAAGGAATCAAGAGATGGAATAATTATTCTGCCTTCTGATACTCCCTTAGGTGTGGATATTAAGGAAATTTTGGAACTTGACGGAAGTGCTTTGGAAGTTGAAGTTACATTCAACAGACCTGACTGTCTTAATATAGTGGGAATGGCAAGAGAAGCTGCAGCTACCTTGGGAACACAATTAAAATTCCCCGAAATTAAAATTAATAATGAAGAAGGAAATATTAAGGATTATCTTAACGGAGTTGAAATTGAAGATGAAGATTTGTGCTCCCGTTTCTATGCAAGAGTAATAAAAGATATTAAAATAGGACCATCACCTTTATGGATGCAACGAATTCTGATGGATGCAGGGATGAGACCAATTAACAACATAGTTGACGTTACAAATTTCGTCATGCTTGAGTTAGGTCAGCCTATTCATGCTTATGATTTAGAAAAACTGGAAGGCAGAAAACTTATTGCAAGAAGAGCAAAAGACGGTGAAAAAATTGTAACGATTGACCAGAATGAAAGAGAATTAGATAACAATATGCTTGTAATTGCAGATTCAAAAAAGCCTGCTTGCATTGCGGGAGTAATGGGCGGATATTATTCGGAAATCAGCGACGATACTAAAATAATGGCATTGGAAACTGCAAACTTTAATCCCAAATCCATAAGAGAAACATCCAAAAAGATAGGATTGCGCTCTGAAGCTTCTGCAAGAAACGAAAAACCCATCGGGTATGTTCTTTGTGAAATTGCCAGCAACAGAGTATGCCAGTTAATTGAAATGATAGGTGCAGGAACTGTGGTTGGAGGTTACCTTGAAGCAGGGAAAAATGAGTATGAACCTCCTGTGGTAACTTTGAGACCCCATCGTGCAAGTTCGCTTCTGGGTGTTGAAATACCGGTAGCCGATATGCTTAAATTTCTTAATACTTTGGAAATAGAATCAGTATACGACGGTGAAAAGATAACTTCAAGAATACCTTATTTCAGAACAGATATCGAGCAGGAAGCCGATTTGATCGAAGAAGTCGGAAGGCTTTATGTATTTGAAAATATTGAATCAAAACCGTTAAGAGGAAGCACAAGAGTTGGAAGAAAATCCGACCTGCGCATGGTAGAGGATGAAATCAAGTCGATTCTTACCGGTATGGGATTGTATGAAATAACCACATATTCTTTCAT
>DMWH01000193.1 GCA_003483345.1 Clostridiales bacterium
CTGCTGTCTGCATAAACCGGGAGGCTTGTGAGGGGTAACATTGTAATAACAAGCATAAATGTTAAAACCATGCTTAGAATTCGTTTTCCCATTACTTATAGCCCCTTTCTATTTTATTTTTTTAAAAAATAACAGGATAATTATTTATATATTCATTTATTTAAAAAAACAAAACATTTTTTGAAATTATTCACATTTTTGTCTTTTTATTCTAAAATAATAATTCGTTCTAGTTTCACAATTTTCTTCATAATTATTGTTGATAAATACCATAATACTGCCTAAAAATCTTGGGTAATGTATTGTCACACTTGAATCTCCGCTGAGAGTTGTAGAATGTATACCCAAAAACACAAACAGCGCCTGATATCATTATAATTTGATAATCAGGCGCTATTTGTTTTTTGACCTTATTCTTTTATAAAAACTATGTTGTCATCCCCGGGGACTATGTGAGAAATTGTGATTCTGTCGACTCTTGTGTTTTCTTGAAGCATAAAATCCAAACGAGCTCCACTTTCTTCATGGTAGAGCTTTAAATTTGTAGCTCCGTCATATCTGTATTCACCGAAATCATACCAGGTGAATACATAGCTGTAGTATGTGTTGTTTGGAGGATTATTCAGTGCCTCCATGTATTCATCGTCAAACTCCACAAACACGGTTTTATTGCTGCCATCAAAAGTAAACACAGCATTTTGGCTTATAAAAACACCCTTGTGGGGCTCAGGCTCCGGACCTTCCATTTTAGGAGGTTTGTCATTGCTTCTTTGGCAGCCGGCTATAGTTAAAATTATAATAACAGCTGCAATATTAATTATGCAGGATAAAAACATGTTAGCTTTTAGTTTCATAAAAACTTTTAATCTCCTTCCGGTATAATGGGTCCTGTATATCCGCCCACAGGCTGCCCTCCGCCTGTGGGAGCCGGGGTTTCAGAGGTGCCTGAAGTTCTTCCAACCGGGCTTCCTTTTAATGCTGAAGTTCTTTCCACTTCATACTCGTATATATATATGGAGCCAATTCTTGTGGATATGGTTTGGCTATATCCGACCCTTGCTCTTGGTTTTTTATATACTTCATAGATTTCGGCGATAAAACTAAGCTCCATCCATTGATTGCCGGATTCTCTTTTGACTTTTCCTTCATATTGATTTGTTTCTTTATTTAAAACACATTGAACCATATAATCAGGATCATAGTCTCCGTTTTCTAAGCAGGGTCCTATGAGAATTCCTTCTTTGTTTGATTCAATTCTGATTGCTTTGTAGTAGAGGTCCATTTCTTCTCCGGTAGTATAGTTGCCCCCTATGGCTTTACCGGTATAAATGCCATTTATATCTTCCATTCTTTTATCAATAGAGATAATAGTTGGATTTGATAGAGTGAATTCCTTGGAAATTACTAGCTCCTGGACGCCTGTTTCTGTATTTTTCTCATAAAATTCTACATTTGTCGGACATCCTGCTTTAATATAAGCATATATATTACAGGTGAAAACTGAATTGCTTCTTTCTCTTCTTTCCCTGCATATCCATTCGTCAGCTATTGCTTCATCACCTAATTTTGATAATTTAATTGTCATGTCAGACAGGGGTGAAGCCGGGAAAAATTCTCCCTCCTTTAAATTTTCATCTACAATTTGAAAATCAATTTCCATATTTACAACATCCCAAAGTTTTACTACCTCATTTAAGGTAAGCTCATTTAATTCCAAAAGAGCCTTTTGAGCCATGGCTTTCATGATCGGTCTTAAATACTCTTTCATTTTTTGCCTGTAATTTGCTTTATACTCTTGGATTTCAGATTCTACAGGCCATTCCCATTCATCATATAGATTTGACTTGAAAATAATGCCTGTTTCAACAGACTTAAGAATGTCAGTAAGCTCAGCGTAGCCAAAGTGGTACCAGAAGACATCTAAATAGGACTCCAAGAGTCTTTCTAATGCTTTTATCATTTCTATGGGATTTTCTTTATATTTTTTTTGTATGGCATTAAATGCTTGTGCCCACCCGTATTCTCCACTCAGCTTAATAGACCTGTTTCTGCTTTTTGCCAGTTCTTTATCATATTCCGAATAAGATGGATCTTCTATTTCTCTCCAATAGACGCATATTTCTTCATCCGGCAAATATTTAATGTAACCGGATTCACTTGCTATGCGATAGGCTAAATATCTTGGTTCATTCTCAGACATATATTCATAAGCTGTCGTTCCAACATCATAAGTCAAACCTGTAAGCCAGACTCCTCCTGCAATTACTGTGAGTTCAGGTGCTGCTAAAAGTGTTCCGGCTCCGGATATGGCTATTTCGGTAAGGTCAAAAATATTACTAATTATAATATCTGATGTAGCTACCCCATTGTACCATTGATATGCAATTTTTGAAAGTACAAAAAGCTTCCCTGCTTTGCTGAAGCCACTAATAGTATCTTTGTAAATTTCAGGAGATAAAGCATATAAAGAATACTCTCCCGCTGATGCTCCATGATTCATAACATTTAAAAAACTTGTTGCAAAGTCATTTACCGGTACTGTTTTATAGTCAATATAGGTTTGAAATGTTTTTTCATCAACAAATTGATAGTATCTTTCGATATTTCTTCCCGTAGTATATACAGGTGTTGTAGGTCCCTTATATCTTCTCGAATACTGAAATAAGTGGGCAATCTTTTTAGCATCTTCCAAATTATCATCCTGAAATACGCCAAAGGGTGAAAAATGATTGGTTAGAATTGCTACAGTGTTGGCTTCGGCATTTATCCAGGAAGGTATCATCTCCCATTTGCTTTCGTTTTCATTGTAATACTGGACAAATATGGTACTTTCTTCATAAAGATTGTCTTCAATTGCCGGATAGTATGGCATTTCAATATAGACAGGCACGTTAAATTCAGAAATACCTTCTATTTCAAAATCATAGGCCTGGATTGTAAAGCCTTTTTCATTGTCACTGATTTGATTTAATTTTTTTACCTTGACTTCCCTTGTTACATCTATATTATAAGAAGTAAAATTGATATAGGTGTTTTCGATTCTTATTTCCGGCTCATCAGGGCTCACGAATCCTGACTGGGCAGGGACATTTAAATCATCATCACTTATTTTTACATCACTTATAACATATTCACTTATGCTTTTGTTTTCATTCTTGCTTCCGGTGGTTAGAATACTGCCCGGTTTATTGAGCTTATCAGATAAGAAGTTTATTATATTAACTGCAATAAAAATTATCAGCAAAAGTGCGGCTATTTTCCCAAATATTCCTCTTTTCTTTTTGGCTGTTTTTGTTTCATTATCACTGAAGTATTTTTCTTTTTGCTTTTGCTTAATGCTATTATCAATAACATCCGGTCCTTTTATATTTTTCTTCGAAGGTTGTGAATCTCTGACAGATGGTGATTTTGACTGATTGTTCTGCAAGGCACCGCAATGTCTGCAGAATTTAACGCTATTATTGATTGTATTGCCACATTTCCTGCAATATTTTACTTTATTCAATGCAACTCCCCCTTATATTTATATTTTGAGACTTGCTATTTTTCAATAATTTTAATATTTTTCGGACAATTCTCTAAAATAAATTCCTTTATAAAGAGATAATCTTCTTTTTCCGCATAAATCTGGTTTTTATTTAAGGATTCATTTAAATAAATTGTATTCATCCTCGGACTGAATTTAACGGAGCTAACCTTTTTAAAATTTGTGTATAAGCTTTTTCTGGATGCTCCCAAAAGGCCTGCTCCTGCTGCAGAAATATTCCCTGAAGAAAGGCCTATTAAAGCCGTAAGAAATCCCAAGGCCTGTGCTTTTTTATGTTGTTTGTCCAATTGTATATGATTAACACCCTTCTTATCCATTTTAAACAATACATAGTATTTACCGCCATATGCTATGCTGAGCATTACATATGCCGCAACCATAAGAACAGTCATCAATACGGCACCTATTCCAAGCATGGAAAGTAAAAGCTTAAAGGCTTCCCCTATACCATCTCCTAATGTCAAAAAGAACATTAATAAGACCGGAACCATCAAGGCTATAAGCGAAACTTTAAAAGCTGTTATCAGGACTGCAGGATTTTTCCACAATGAAAATTCATACATCCAGCTGTAGCTTCCTGTACTGTTCTTAGTAATATTTTTTGAAATAATAGTTGATTGTTCTATCGCTGTTTCATCAAACTCCGCTTTTTCTTGAATCTCTTCTGATTCTTGGATTTCTTCTGTTTCTTGAATCCCTTCTATTTTATCTGCCACGCTTGTTTCCTGAATTTCGGCTGTTTCTACAGCCACTGCATCGTCTGATTCTAATACCATTTCTGTTTCCTTATTGTTTATCTGTTCGCCGCAGTTCTCACAAAATAGAGCATCATCCTTATTTTCATAACCGCATTTTTCACAAAACATATCTACCTCCTGCTCTCTTATATAATAAGCAAATTTTCATCGCACAAATGCCATTGAAAAAACCAAATCTGCAAATCCGTCATTGTCATCATCCCTGAATAAATAACTCTGCCCGTACTGTTTTCCTTCCTTCTCCCAGAAAATAACATCCATTACTTTGTCATCTGCCAATGCCATTTGTAAAATTCCTTCTCCATAGCTGCCCAATACCATATCGGTTGAATCTTCTTCATCATAAAAATACTTCTCTCCATCATATTTTGTATATTGATGAGTTAATAAAACCGATGTATTTGCTCCCATATGGGCCGAATCAGGACTATATTCACTAATAACAGCTGAGGAATAATGAATTTCTTCAGTATCCGGCAAATAGTTAACAGCCATAAGTTTCCACTCCCCCAATATGTCCATGTAAGAAAGTTCAACAGCTCCTTCAGGTATCTCATAGTAATATTCCTCAAAATGCCAATTGAAATCATCCTCATTTATTATTACAGAATCATTGGCTGCAGGTAAATTGTTCTCAGGTCCATTGTTTTCGGGACCGTTGGCGGGAGGCTGTTCCTCCTGAGGTATACTTTCCCTGCCCATTGGTGGTTTAGTTGAATTTTCAACAGTTTTTTGGGAATTCTTGCCTATGAATTGTCTTAAAAGAGAATATCCTCCGACTAATACAACAGCTAAAACAAGAAATACTGCTGCTTTTTTTATCAAGCCGGATTTTTTAGGCTTTGGAGTTCTTGGATATTCATATTCCTTTTCTATCTCTTGTTCGTAGCGCGACCTCCTTTCCTGTTTATTATATGACGCGTTTTCTTGTTCGGAATGTATACTATTGTCTGTGTCTTCATCAGATTGAATAAAAATCTCAGGAATGACTTCACTTCCAC
>DMWH01000099.1 GCA_003483345.1 Clostridiales bacterium
TTCTTCGAGCTAAAGCTCTCAGAATGACAAAAATGTTATTCATTTCAATGGAGAAGCTGCAGTATTAACGGATATATTTTTTTATTATGTTAGACATTATTACCACGGCTTCTGCCCTGGTTAAATATTCATCCGGGCAAAAGGCTTTAATGTCTTTACCGGATATTATTCCGTTAACATAGGCTTTTTTAACTGCAAAAATTTCTTCTTCAGTAAGATTCCCCAAGTCGGAAAATACCATATTTATATCAATATCTAAATATTTATCGCTATCTGTCAGTATGTCCTCAATTAATAAAGGAGCTGTTTTTCTACTGAGTCTTTGCAAAGGTTGTATATCTTTCAATAAACCCCGCTCGTAAATGTCTTTTACAAAATCCAATGCCCATGAGTTTACATCGGTAAAATCATAATAGATAATTTTGTTTACTGTTTGTATTTTGCTTTGCTTGTTGACATTTTCCAAATAATTTAAAGTCCTGCTCAAAAATATACAAAATTCTTCATAGGTTACAGGACTATTCGGGTTATATAGTGCCGCTTTGCTTACTATTCCCCTTCCATACATATCCATAATAATTTTTCTTGCCCAGTGGAATGGTATATCCTCAAATATATATCTGCCGTATTGTGTATCCCCTGTACGCAAAAGCCAATTTCTTTCAATCCAGCCTTCCTTTGTTTCATCTATGTATACTTTATACCAGTAGTATCCGTTCTTTAGTAGGGGACCTTCGGTAATTATACCCAACTGGTTAACATTTAGCTGATATATATAATTTCCTGCGGGTGCATCCCTTAAATAATAAGCCTTCCTGATGCCGTCTGTCCTTACGTAATCTCCTTTTTCATAAAATATAATATTACCGCTTGAATAGCTGTTAGGTGTCGGGACTACCAAGGACCTGCTTGGCTTACTTTCTCTCGGAAGGTAAGAAAAATCAATATTATTTATTTTTTTACCGTATTCTTTTTCTATAACATCGTAAACAAGCTGCTGATATGTATATTTCTTGGCGTAAGGTGAAACGGGATTATTGCTTTGTGACCAACCGTTGTATGCCCATAATGCAAAATACCAGTTTTCCAAAATATTGGGGTCCATATTTCCTACACTTGATACTTGTTTGTATGAACTCATGCTCCATTTGTTAAGAAGCACATCTGCACCTGCTTCTATATTGTATAAGAGATCGTACTTAAGCCTGTAGTTGTCGTAGCCTCCATGTACATTGTTTATCTGCATAAGCCCAATGCTTGTTCCGCATATTTTAGGACTTCCGTCGCTGTTAAAATGCTTAAACACGGACTCGACTCTTGCTATTCCTTTTAAAAGTATTGCCGGTATACCCCTTTTTGTTGCAACCTCATCAATAATTGCTTCGATTTCTTCTCTTGAAGGATTTACACCTGCATATACCGTCGTGTTAAATATCAATAAAAGTATAAAAATCATTATAATCTTACGGGTTATGGTTTTCAATATTCACACCTCTCTGTTTTTGTGAAATTCACAATAATCTTGTTTATAATGTAAATATTCCCATATTATTGAAAATTATACCTTTAAGATATGCATTTATTCATGCCTTATATAAACGAAGGGGATAGTACCTCTTTTAAGAAGTACTATCCCCAATTTGAGATTCTTCACTACGTTCAGAATGACAATCTACGGTTTTTTTATTGCAATGACAATCTTTCGGATATTTTATCCATTACCACGGCAGCCTCAGCTCTGGTTAAATTGGCATCAGGACTGAATATCCCTGAACCTTTACCGGTCATAATGCCGTTGGTGTAGACCGTTTTAATTGCCATTATTTCTTCTTCATTCAAATTGCTTATATCCGTAAATACAGTTTCTATATCTAATGTAGAAAACTCTTCGCTGATTTCGAATAGATTTGCAATAATTAAAGCTGCTTCTTTTCTATTTAAATTTTCCAAAATATTTACAAAATCTTCATCATCGATTAATCCTGACTCATAAACATTTTCTACATATTCAACAGCCCAAGGATTAATGTTTTCAATATTTCCCGATATAGCGGGTATATCTTCTTCAGATGTCTTTTCTGTTTCCCGTGAGTTTTTTTCCTCTTCTTTTGGTTCTATAGACTCATCATCTTCTAAGCCGGTATTCAGTCCTTTAGCATAGTCCAACGCTCTGCTTAAAAGAATGCAGAATTCTTCTTTTGAAACATATTTGTCAGGATTGAAATATTCTGCTTCGCCGACAATATCTTTTCCGTATAGCTTCATTATTATTTTTCTTGCCCAGTGAAAGGATATATCTTCAAATACATATCTGCCATTTTCAGCATCTCCGGTTCGAAGCAGAAAGTTTCTTTCTATCCAGCCTTCAGTATTGTCATCTATATATACCTTGTACCAATAATATCCGTTTTTTAATACGGGTCCATCTTCTATAATACCTAGTTGATTTAAGGAAAGATCATGTATATACCTACCTGCAGGAGCATCCCTCAGATGAAATTTTGTCCTCATACCGTCAGTTCTTACATAATCTCCCTTTTCATAAAGTATTATGTTGCCGCCGCTGGTATACATAGGTGTGGGAACAACCAAGGACCTGCTTGGTTTCCCTGTTGCAGGAAGATATGAAAAATCAATATTGTGTATTTTCCCGCCATATTCTTTTTCAATAACATCATAAATCAACTGCTGATAAGTGTATTTTTTCGTATAGGATTGATATATATTTGGATTGTTGCTTTGCGACCAGCCATTGTAAGCCCATAAAGCAAAATACCAGTTCTCCAATACATTAGGGTCCATATTTCCTACACTTGCAACTTCATTGTATGAACTCATAGCCCATTTATTCAGGAGCACATCAGCTCCTGCCTCAATATTATACATTATGTCGTATTTCAGCCTTTCGCTGTCATAGCCTCCATGTTTGTTGTTAATCTGCATAAGGCCTATGCTTGTACCATTTATTTTCGGACTGCCGTCTGCTCTGTAATGCTCATAACAAGATTCAACTCTTGCTATTGCTTTTAATAGAATTGCCGGGATTGCTCTCTTTTCTGCAACTCTCTCAATCATTAACTCCAGTTCTTCCCTGGATGGATTTACTCCCGCAAATACAAATGTATTTATTGTAAATACGAAAACGAAAATTATTATAATAACTTTTCGGGCAGTGGTTTTCAATATTTTCATATTTACAGCCTCCCTATTTAGATTTTAGTCTTAACCGATATTTATTTGAATGCGGTCAATTATATTTAATATCTCGCTTTTTATTTTTTCTAAGCTTTCAATTGATTCATCCCGGCTATGTCCGTTAATAGAAAAATACACCTTTAATTTAGGCTCTGTTCCTGAGGGTCTCAATACAAGCCAAGAGCCATCTTCAAAAGAAAACTTCAGGACATCCGATTTTGGATAATTTATTTTTTCAGCAGTACCTTTTATAAGGTTTAATGAAATACTCAACTTATAGTCAATAATCGTCGGAATTTTTTTACCCGCTAAGGAACTCGGTTTGTTTTCTCTGAAATGCTCCATAATTGCTTTCATTTTGCTTTGTCCGGTAACACCGGAAAAATTCAGTGAAACAGTTTCTTCTATATAGTAACCGTGTTCATCGTATATTTCATTTAATACATCTATTAATGTCTTACCTTGTTTCTTATAATATGCAGCCATTTCACAAATGAGCATAGAAGCAATCACTGCATCCTTATCTCTTACAAATGTTCCTGCCAAATAGCCGAAACTTTCTTCATATCCAAACAAAAAATTATATTCTTTTGTTTCTTCAAACTTCTGCATCAATTCGGCAATATATTTAAAACCGGTCAATGT
>DMWH01000221.1 GCA_003483345.1 Clostridiales bacterium
GTATCCGTTAAAGAATGGAGTGTGTCTTCCACCTTCTTCTTTAGTCAACACGTAAACTTCTGCTTTGAATTTTGTATGCGGTGTTATTGAGCCCGGTTTTGCAAGAACTTGACCTCTTTCGATTTCATTTCTTTGAACTCCTCTAAGAAGGGCTCCGATGTTATCTCCTGCTTGTGCCTGGTCAAGTAATTTCCTGAACATTTCAACTCCGGTACATACAACATCTCTCGGTTCATCAGACAATCCTACTATTTGAATCTTGTCCTGAACCTTCAATACTCCTCTTTCAACTCTTCCTGTTGCAACTGTTCCTCTTCCTGTTATTGAGAACACGTCTTCTACCGGCATTAAGAAAGGTTTGTCGATATCTCTTTCAGGTGTTGGTATCCANNTTTAAAGCTGAGCCAACTATTATAGGAGTGTTGTCACCGTCAAATTCATATTCGGTTAATAATTCTCTTACTTCCATTTCAACCAATTCAATTAATTCAGGGTCATCTACCTGGTCTTCCTTGTTTAAGAAAACAATTAATCTCGGAACACCAACCTGTCTTGAAAGAAGGATGTGCTCTCTTGTCTGAGGCATAGGACCGTCAGCTGCTGATACAACCAAAATTGCTCCGTCCATCTGAGCTGCTCCGGTAATCATGTTCTTAACATAGTCAGCGTGACCCGGGCAGTCAACGTGTGCGTAGTGTCTGTTTTGAGTTTCATATTCAACGTGAGAAGTTGAAATTGTAATTCCTCTTTCTCTTTCTTCAGGAGCTTTGTCTATGTTGTCATAGCTTACGAATTCTCCCGTTCCGAATCTTTTGTTCAAAATAAGTGTAATTGCTGCTGTTAATGTAGTTTTGCCGTGGTCAACGTGACCAATTGTTCCTATATTAACATGGGGTTTATTTCTTTCGAATTTTGCTTTTGCCATTTCTTTTCCTCCCTTAGGCTGTTTATTTATAATGTTATATTTTGTTTTATTTTACAATTTTTTCAGCTATATTGTTGGGCACTTTTTCGTAATGATGGAATTCCATTGAATAAGAAGCTCTTCCTTGAGTCAGCGAGCGAAGTGTCGTTGCATATCCAAACATTTCCGATAACGGAACATAAGCATCAACAACCTTAATACCGAGTCTGTCCGAGAAACCTTCTATTCTTCCTCTTCTTGAGTTTACGTCTCCCATAACGTCTCCCAAGTATTCTTCGGGAGTTGTTATTTCAACCTTCATATAAGGCTCTAAGAGCACCGGCAATGCTTTTTCCATTGCTTGTTTAAACGCCATTGAGCCGGCAATTTTAAATGCCATTTCGCTCGAGTCAACTTCATGGTATGAACCATCATACAGTGTAACTTTAAAGTCTATTACCGGATAACCGGCTAAAATACCATTTTCTGCAGCGCCCTTAATTCCGGCTTCAACTGCCGGTATATATTCTTTAGGAATAACTCCTCCTACGATAGCATTGACAAAAGTAATGCCTTGACCGGGTTCTTGAGGCTCCATGGTAATTTTAACATGACCATATTGTCCTTTGCCTCCGGATTGTCTTGCATACTTAACGTCAACGTCTGCTTTGCCAGTTACTGTTTCTTTGTAAGAAACTTGCGGCTTGCCTACATTCGCTTCAACCTTGAATTCTCTTAACAGTCTGTCGACTATTATCTCCAAATGCAGCTCGCCCATTCCTGCAATAATTGTCTGTCCTGTATCCGGATTTGTATATGTTTTAAAAGTAGGATCTTCTTCAGCTAACTTTTGAAGTCCGATACCCATTTTCTCCTGTCCTGCCTTAGTTTTTGGCTCTATTGCCACCTCTATAACAGGTTCCGGGAATACCATGGATTCCAGAACAATGGGGTGGTCAGGGTCACACAAGGTATCTCCTGTTGTTGTGATTTTTAGACCGACGGCAGCATCAATATCTCCCGTATAAGAGTTGTCAATTTCTTCCCTCTTATTGGCATGCATTTGAAGTATTCTGCCTATTCTTTCTTTTTTGTTCTTGGTTGAATTCAAGACATAAGAGCCTGATTGCAATACCCCTGAATAAACCCTGAAGAATGTAAGTTTCCCTACAAAGGGGTCTGTTGCTATTTTAAANNAAATCCGCTCAACTGAGGAACATCTAACGGATTAGGCAAATAATCAACAACTGCATCCAGCATAAGTCTTACGCCTTTATGTTTGTAAGCTGTACCGCATAATACCGGTACAATTTCATTTTTAATAGTGCATGTTCTTATTGCTTTTTTTAACTCTGCAATTGAAATTTCTTCGCCGTTTAAATATTTTTCCATTATTTCTTCATTAAAATCCGATAAAGCTTCTATAAGTTTCTCTCTATATTCCTGTGCCTTATCCAAATAATCCTCAGGTATATCGATAACTTCCAGGGCTGTCCCTTCATCATTATTATATTTTGTTGCTTTCATAGTAACAAGGTCTATAATAGTGTTGAACTTATCCTCAGCTCCTATAGGAAGCTGAATAGGAACAGCATTTGCTTTTAATCTTTCTATCATGGTACCGACTGAATAATAGAAATCTGCTCCCATTTTATCCATTTTGTTTACAAAACAAATTCTTGGTACATGATATTTGTCTGCCTGTCTCCAGACAGTTTCCGACTGCGGCTCAACGCCCATCTTTGCGTCAAATATTGCTACAGCACCATCTAATACTCTCAAGGACCTTTCAACTTCAACCGTGAAGTCTACGTGTCCCGGTGTATCAATAATATTGACTCTTACATCTTTCCATATACAAGTAGTCGCAGCTGAAGTTATTGTAATTCCTCTTTCCTGCTCTTGCTCCATCCAGTCCATTTGTGCTGCACCTTCATGAGTTTCGCCTACTTTATGAATCTTACCGGTATAGAACAGGATTCTTTCGGTGCATGTAGTTTTTCCCGCATCAATATGCGCCATTATCCCAATATTTCTGGTATTTTCTAAAGAATACTCTCTCATTGCTTCCCTCCTTCACGCTGCTTTTTTTGTACTACCTTAATTACCATCTAAAATGTGCAAATGCCTTATTAGCTTCTGCCATTTTATGAGTATCTTCTCTTTTCTTAACACTGGCTCCAACGTTATTGGCTGCATCCATTAATTCTTTTGCAAGCCTTTCGCGCATAGTTTTTTCTCCTCTTTTGCGAGAATAAGTTACAAGCCATCTTAAACCTAAGGTCTGTCTTCTTTCAGGTCTTACTTCAATAGGTACCTGATAAGTAGCACCACCGACTCTTCTTGCTTTAACTTCCAACACAGGCATGATGTTGTTCATTGCTTTATTAAATATTTCTAACGGGTCTTCGCCTGTTCTTTCTTTTATGATGTCAAACGCACCATAAACAATACTTTGAGCAACTCCCTTTTTACCATCATACATAAGTTGATTGATTAACTTGGTAACAACCTTATCCTTATAGATAGGGTCCTCTACTACATCTCTCTTAGGTATGTGACCTTTTCTTGGCACTTTGCTTCCCTCCTTAATAATATTTTTAATTCACAGGTACTCGACAATTAAATGCCGTCGTGCACAACAAACATAATATATATTATGGCGTGTGCCGAATATCATCTAATTATTTCTTCTTTTCCCTTTTTACTCCATATTTGGATCTTGCTTGTTTCCTTTTTGCTACCCCAGCCGTATCAAGGGTTCCCCTAATAATATGGTATCTAACCCCCGGTAAGTCTTTAACTCTTCCTCCTCTGATAAGAACAACACTATGCTCCTGCAAATTGTGTCCTTCACCCGGGATGTATGCTGAAACCTCCATACCTGTTGTTAATTTTACTCTGGCAATTTTTCTTAGAGCTGAGTTAGGCTTCTTTGGAGTTACAGTCTTAACTGATGTGCATACTCCTCTTTTTTGAGGCGAATTTATTGCATTCATTTTCTTTTTAAGAGTATTGTAGCTTACATTCAATGCTGGAGAATCGGATTTATAAGTTACTTGTTCTCTACCTTTTCTCACTAACTGGTTAATTGATGGCATTCGTACACCTCCTTTTCTTTAATGATTTTATTTTAAAACGGCAGCAGCCGCTGCGTTTACACCGATACCGACAGATTTTCCAAGCTCTTTCATACTGTCATAATAAATTAATTCAATATTCTTTTCCTTGCAAACATCTGCGATTTCCTTTGTAACATGCAAATCAGCATCCTTTGCTAAAAAAACCGTTTCGGCTTCATCTCTTAACAAAGCCCTCAAAGTCTGCTTCTTTCCAACAACTGTTTTTTTATCCTTATACATTTCAATCCCCCTTATACCCGGGAATTTATCGGGGACATTCCTTTTTCTCCATAGAGAAGAGGTGTGTCCCCACTATTTGGGGACATTCCTCTAAAGACTCACCCTCAGAGACTATCCCTTCTTTAGAGGTGTGTCCCCACACCTTACAACTCAAGTATTCTATCATCTTGTTTTTTNNTTTTTCAATATCATTAACAGTAATGCCTATATTTCTGTATCTTTTCATCCCTGTACCTGCGGGTATCAGTTTACCGATGATGACATTTTCTTTAAGTCCGATAAGATTATCAATCTTTCCTTTTGTTGCTGCATCCGTAAGAACCCTTGTGGTCTCCTGGAATGATGCCGAAGCCAAGAATGAATCTGTTGCAAGAGATGACTTGGTTATACCCAAAAGTGCAATCTCACCTTTTGCAGGCTCTTTACCTTCTTTTATGGCTGCTTCATTTTGCTGATAAAATTCATAATTTGAAACTAAGCTTCCCGGCAGCAGTGATGTATCTCCGGATTCTTCAATTCTTATTTTGTTCACCATCTGCCTGATTATAACTTCAACGTGTTTGTCGCTGATGTCAACGCCCTGCATTCTGTAAACTCTTTGAACTTCCATTAAAATGTATGATTCCAATGCCTTCATACCTTTAATGTTCAAAATATCATGAGGATTGATTGACCCTTCGGTTATTTTGTCACCTGCTTCTATATAATCGCCTTCGTTTACCAGAAGTTTTGAGCCGTATGGTATTAAGTATGTCTTGCTTTCTTTATCTTCGTAATTGGTAATCGTAACTTCTCTTTTGTGCGCTCTTTCCGACAATGTTACCTTTCCGGGAATTTCTGAAATTATAGCTTGACCTTTCGGTTTTCTCGCTTCAAATAATTCTTCGATACGAGGAAGACCTTGAGTGATATCTGCAGCTGCCGCAATACCTCCCGTATGGAAAGTACGCATTGTAAGCTGTGTACCCGGTTCACCGATTGACTGTGCAGCAATAATGCCCACTGCTGCTCCCACATTGACGAGCTTTCCGGTGGCAAGATTGGTACCGTAACATTTTGCACATACTCCGTGGATTGTTTTACAAGTGAGAACACTTCTTACCTTGACTTTTTTAATTCCGGAATTTTGAATTTTTATAGCCATCTCTTCAGAAATAAACTCGCCTGCTTTAACAAATATTTCACCTGTTTCAGTATTTACTACATCATCTGCAGCAAACCTGTCGGCACATCTTTCACTTAATCTTTCAATTTCTTCCTTGCCGTCTATAAAGTCTTCAACCTCAATGCCATCCGAAGTTCCGCAGTCTGCCTCCCTTACTATGACATCCTGGCTTACGTCAACAAGTCTTCTTGTCAAGTATCCCGAGTCAGCCGTTCTAAGAGCAGTATCCGTTAAACCTTTACGAGCTCCTGTAGCCGACAGGAAGAATTCCAGAACCGAAAGACCTTCACGGAAGTTTGATTTAACAGGAACCTCAACTGTTTTTCCTATGGCACTTGCCATAAGACCACGCATACCTGCAAGCTGTTTTATCTGGTTACGTCCTCCACGAGCTCCCGACACAGACATAATATAAATCGGGTTAATTTCGCTTAAATTATTCATCAATGCATTCGTTACGTCTTCTGTTGTCTGATTCCAGATTTTTATAACATTTTCATATCTTTCTTCATCTGTCATCAAGCCTCTTCTATACTTCTTTTCATATTCCAGAACCTGTTTTTCGGCTTGTTCAAGAAGAGTTTTCTTTTCTTCGGGAACCGTAATATCGCTTACTGAAATGGTAATAGACCCCAAGGTAGAGTATCTGAAACCTTTTTGTTTAATTCCGTCCAAAACTTCAGCCGTTCTGGCATTTCCATATTTTCTGAAGCAGCGGTAGATAATTTCTTCCAATATTTTTTTGGTAACTTTTTTATCAATTTCTAGTGAAAATTTATCTTTTTCTCTATCTACAAATCCTAAATCCTGAGGAATTCCTTCATTAAATATAAACCTACCCACTGTAGACTCAACCAACTTGGATTCTTTGCCGACAGTCCTTCTAACCTTCACCTTAGCATGTAAATCAATAAATTTATTGAAATATGCCATTTTCATTTCATCATAATCCTTGAAAATCATTCCTTGGCCTTTAGAATCTTCAATTTCTAAAGTCATGTAATAAGACCCAAGAACCATATCCTGTGTAGGAGTTGTGATTGGTCTTCCATCCTTGGGAGCAAGAATATTATTCACGGACATCATCAAAAATCTTGATTCTGCCTGTGCCTCCACCGATAAAGGAACGTGAACGGCCATCTGGTCTCCGTCAAAGTCTGCATTATATGCGGTACATACCAAAGGATGAAGCTTTATAGCCTTTCCTTCAACAAGTACAGGCTCAAAAGACTGAATTCCAAGTCTGTGCAAAGTCGGTGCACGGTTTAACAATACGGTATGGTCTTTGATTATTTCATCCAGTACATCCCATACAGCAGTATCAACCTTTTCAACCTTTTTCTTTGCACTTTTAATATTGTGGGCAGCTCCCGTTTCAACAAGCTTTTTCATAACAAAAGGCTTAAATAATTCAAGAGCCATTCTTTTCGGAAGCCCGCACTGNNGAACGTCCTGAATAATCCACACGCTTACCGAGAAGGTTTTGCCTGAAACGGCCTTGCTTACCTTTAAGCATATCAGATAGTGATTTTAAAGGTCTGTTTCCCGGACCTGTTACAGGTCTTCCTCGTCTTCCGTTATCTATTAAAGCATCAACTGCTTCCTGAAGCATTCTTTTTTCATTTCTTACAATTATATCAGGTGCTCCTAAATCAAGGAGTCTTTTTAAACGATTATTTCTGTTTATAACTCTTCTGTACAAGTCATTTAAATCTGAAGTTGCAAAACGACCTCCGTCAAGTTGTACCATTGGTCTTAGCTCCGGTGGGATGACAGGTATAACATCCAAAATCATCCATTCCGGACGGTTGCCTGAAGCTCTGAAAGCTTCAATTACTTCCAATCTTCTTGTAATACGTATTTTTTTCTGTCCCTTGCTGTCTCTTAACTGAGCTTTTAATTCGGCAGCTTCGCTTTCCAGGTCAATTTTTTCAAGAAGTTTTTTAATGGCTTCTGCACCCATTTCAGCTTTAAATGCGTTCTTATAATGCTCCTTGTATTCTCTGTATTCCATTTCGGTCAATAATTGTTTTTCGGACAAGGATGTATCCCCTGCTTCCGTAACAACATATTGAGCAAAGTAAAGTACTTTTTCAAGTGCTCTTGGAGACATATCAAGAATAAGGCCCATTCTTGAAGGAATACCCTTGAAATACCATATGTGAGAAACAGGAGCAGCAAGCTCGATGTGCCCCATTCTTTCTCTTCTTACTTTTGCCTTTGTAACCTCAACTCCGCACCTGTCACAAACTACACCTTTGTATCTTACCCTTTTATATTTGCCGCAATGGCATTCCCAGTCCTTTGTAGGACCGAAGATTTTTTCGCAAAAAAGTCCGTCTTTTTCAGGCTTTAGCGTTCTGTAATTTATTGTCTCAGGTTTCTTTACTTCTCCTCTTGACCATTGTCTGATTTTATCGGGAGAAGCTAACCCGATTCTTATTGATTCGAAATTATTGTAATCTATCAAGGAGTTCGCTCCCTTCTTTTTTAGTTTTTAATCGGTACTTGTTTTGTTGTTCGATGTAACCAACTGTCCGGGGACATTCCTCTATGCCTGCTCCAAAGACTTGCTCTACATAGAGGTGTATCTCCATTCATTTAAAACTTATCTTCGTCGTCAAAATCCTCTTCAATGTCCAACTCATCTAACTCATCAGAATCAATATCATCTATATCACCTAAATCATCTAAATCGTCAATATCGTCAATATCTTCTATGTCGTCACTATCAATCTGCATGCCTTCCATGTCTCCTTCAATCAATGCCAAATCGCCTAAGCTTTCAGAATCAATAGGTAAATCATCATCATCATTATCGATAGTTTCGATTATTTCAACTTCATCATCACTGGTAATAATTTTTATATCCAAAGCCAAACTCTGTAATTCTTTTACAAGTACCTTGAAAGATTCAGGGATTCCGGGTTCAGGAATATTTTCGCCTTTTACGATTGCTTCATATGTTTTAACCCTGCCGTTAACATCATCGGATTTTACCGTTAATATTTCCTGCAATGTATGAGCCGCACCATATGCTTCCAAAGCCCAAACTTCCATTTCTCCAAATCTTTGACCTCCAAATTGTGCTTTTCCGCCTAAAGGCTGCTGAGTAACCAATGAATAAGGTCCCGTGGAGCGCGCATGTATTTTATCGTCAACAAGATGGTGAAGCTTAAGCATATACATATATCCCACGGTTACGGGTCCCTCGAAATATTCTCCTGAACGACCGTCTCTTAAATCAATCTTGCCGCTTCGCGGATAGCCTGCCATTTCAAGAGCATCCCATATGTCATCTTCGACTGCACCGTCAAATACCGGCGTTGCAACTTCCCAGCCCAGTTTTTTGGCAGCCAATCCAAGGTGGACTTCCAAAACTTGACCAATATTCATACGAGAAGGAACACCAAGAGGATTCAATACTACTTCAAGCGGAGTTCCGTCCGGTAAAAACGGCATATCCTCTTCAGGCATTATCATTGAAATAACACCTTTATTTCCGTGTCTTCCGCACATCTTGTCGCCTACATTTATTTTACGTTTTGTAGCTATATAAACTCTTACAAGTTTGCTTACTCCGGGGCTTAGCTCATCGCCGTTTTCCCTTGTAAATACTTTAACATCAACAACAATTCCGCTTTCACCGTGAGGAACCTTAAGGGAAGTATCTCTTACTTCTCTTGCTTTTTCGCCGAATATCGCCCTTAAAAGTCTTTCTTCAGCAGTAAGCTCCGTTTCACCCTTAGGAGTTACTTTTCCTACGAGAATATCACCTGCTTCAACTTCAGCACCGATTCTTATAATTCCTCTTTCGTCCAAATCCTTTAGAGAATCATCTCCAACGTTCGGAATATCCCTTGTTATTTCTTCGGGACCGAGTTTTGTGTCCCTTGCCTCTGATTCATATTCTTCAATATGGACGGATGTTAATACATCATCCATAACAAGTCTTTCATTTATGAGCATTGCATCTTCGTAGTTATATCCTTCCCACGTCATAAATCCTATTAAAAGATTTTTTCCGATAGCCATATCACCATCATGAGTAGAAGGTCCGTCAGCAATAATCTGTCCTCTTTTTACTTCATCGCCTTTATATACTATTGGTCTTTGATTTATACAAGTACCGCTGTTCGAGCGCTTAAACTTAAGCAAAGTATACTTGTCAATCATACCGTTGTCGGTTCTTTTTACTAAAATTTCCGAGGCAGTTACCGATACTACTTTTCCGTCATGCTCAGCAATAATAACAGCTCCTGAATCCATAGCTGCCTTGTGCTCCAAACCTGTTCCGATTATAGGCGTTTCGGTAACCAACAAGGGTACTGCCTGCCTTTGCATGTTCGCACCCATTAAAGCACGGTTTGCATCATCATTTTCCAAAAATGGTATCATACCTGTACCTATGGAAATTACCTGTTTTGGAGAAACTTCCATATAATCAACCATATCTCTTGATACAATTTCATTTATACCGTCAATTCCCCTTACAACAACACGGCTGTGCACAAATGTACCGTCTTCATTCAAAGGTTCATTAGCCTGTGCAATTATTTTTGTATCTTCCACGTCTGCAGTAAGATAATCAATAATATCGGTTACCTTTCCTGTTTTTTTATCAACCCTTCTGTAAGGAGATTCTAAAAATCCGTAATCATTTATTCTTGCATATGTTGCAAGAGAAGTTATAAGACCTATATTAGGACCTTCAGGTGTTTCAATGGGACACATTCTGCCGTAATGAGAATGGTGAACGTCTCTTACCTCAAAACTGGCTCTATCTCTGCTTAATCCACCGGGTCCCAGAGCTGACATTCTTCTTTTATGAGTAAGCTCAGCCAAGGGATTCGTCTGGTCCATAAACTGTGACAACTGGCTGGAGCCGAAAAATTCTTTTATTGCTGCAGACACAGGTCTGATATTTATAAGAACTTGTGGAGTTACAACATCGACATCCTGAATAGTCATTCTTTCTCTGACTACTCTTTCCATTCTTGACAATCCTACTCTAACCTGGTTTTGAAGAAGCTCACCCACGGAGCGCAGTCTTCTGTTTCCAAGATGGTCGATATCATCAGTCTTGCCTATGCCTCTAAATAATCCAAAATGATAATTCACTATTGCGTACATATCATCCTTAACAATATGTTTCGGAGATATTGAATAATTTTCTTCCTTATCCTTTTCAAATATATTGTTTTCAGCAGCAGGAACCTGCTTTAAGGATTCAATTAAAGCTTTTTCTAAATCCTCTGCAGAGTGGTTTTCTTCCAGTATCTTTTTCATTACCGGATAGTAAACTTTCTCTTTTATTCCTATCTTTTCTAAATCTATACCTAATTTATCTAATTCAAATACCCTTGGGTCAACAAATTTATTGCTTAATACCTTTGTAACCTTATCATCGGAATTCACAATTTTAACGGAAAAAATACCTGCCGCTTCCAATTTTAAAATTGATTCATCGTCAAATATACTGTCTTTAGTAACTAATACCTCTCCTGTTTCCGTATTAATTATGTCTTCAGCTGCACGCTTTCCAATAATTCTGTTTTCCAAACTAAGCTTCTTATTTAATTTGTATCTGCCTACTTTTGCAAGATCATACCTTTTGAAATCAAAAAATAAAGATTTAATCAATGACTTCGCACTATCATATGTAGGTGGCTCGCCGGGTCTCAATCTTTTATATATTTCTATTAATGCTTCTTCGGAGTTGGTAGTGTTGTCCTTTTCCAAAGTTTTTAAAAGTTGCTCTGTTTCCCCCAATATATCAATGAGCTCTGAATTAGAAGAAACATCCATAGCTCTCACAAGCACAGTGGCAGGTAATTTTCTTGTTCTGTCAACCCTAACGTATACAATATCATTAGAGTCTGTTTCAAATTCCAACCATGCTCCTCTGTTGGGAATAACTGTTGCATCATATAATTCCTTACCAACCTTATCCCTCGTCATGTTGTAATAAACACCGGGTGAGCGAACTAACTGACTGACAACAACACGTTCTGCACCATTTATAATAAATGTTCCTTTTTCGGTCATCAAAGGAAATTCACCCATAAACGCTTCTTGCTCCTTAATTTCTCCCGTCTCCTTGTTTATCAATCGCACTTTAAGTTTTAGAGGTACAGAATATGTTGCATCTCTTTCTTTACACTCAATCTGGCTAAACTTCGGCTCACTGTATAAAGAATGATCAACAAACTCCAGAATTAAATTGCCGGTATAATCCTCTATCGGAGAAATGTCATCAAAAACCTCTTTCAGCCCTTCATTTAAGAACCACTCGTACGATTTTTTCTGAACTTCGATTAAGTCCGGCAATTCTAAAACTTCTTTAATTTTAGAGTAAGACATTCTTACCCTATTACCTATTTTCACAGGATGCGGCATCTTTTCACCCCTTAGTAAATAATTTTGACTTACAAATTCTATGCCAACATTGCACACTCATGGCAATATACAATACTATCACTAATAAATTTTTATGTCAACACATTTTTTGCANNTATCCATATAAACTTTAAAACCGCCTTCTTATTATTTGTAAATTTTGGTATATTATGCATATTATAATAAGCTGAGTTCCTATACCTTAACATAGGTCGTAATTATTATGAATAACTTTCATATTGAGAGCATAGCCCTCATCATTGCTATTAAAATAAAAGAAACTCTACTTATGTAAAGTTTCTTTCTCGTTTCGGGTATACTATAAGTGTCCCTGCACTTATTATTTAATTTCTACTGAAGCACCTTCTGCTTCCAATGCTTCTTTAGCTTTTTCAGCTTCTTCTTTTGAAACGCCTGTCTTAATTGTAGTAGGAGCTCCATCAACTGCATCCTTTGCTTCCTTCAATCCAAGACCTGTTAATTCTCTTACTACCTTTATAACTTTGATTTTACCGGCACCGGCTGATGTAAGAACAACGTCAAACTCTGTCTGTTCTTCTTCTGCGGGAGCTGCTGCACCTGCTTGAGCTCCTCCTGCTACAGCTACCGGAGCTGCTGCCGATACGCCAAATTCTTCTTCTATTGCTTTTACTAATTCATTTAATTCCAATACTGTTAATTTTTTTATTTCTTCAATAAAATTTGTGATTTTTTCACTAGCCATTTTATATTTTCCTCCTGGTATAATAATAATATATATTTGTTATTTTTGTTTTTAAACGTCATCCTGAACGTTAGTGAAGGATCTCATCAGTCAGACTTGGTATATGAGATTCTTCGGGCTGAAGCCCTCAGAATGACAAACTTTAGGTTTAAGCTGCTTCCCCTTCTTTTTTGCTTATCTGGTCAAGCATGTAAGCAAGATTTCTGATATTTCCTTGTAATACGCCTGCCAGCTGTGCGATAAGAATTTCTCTTGTCGGCACGCTTGCCAATGCTGTAACTTCGCTGGCATTCATAACCCTACCTTCAGCTATTCCGGCCTTTATTACTATTGTATCATTGCTTGTTTTTGCAAAATCATTGGTTACCTTTGCTGCAGATACTTCATCCTCATATGAAAAAGCAATTGCATTAGGTCCTTCCAAATTAGGTGTAATGCCATCATATCCTAATTCTTCAAATGCAAAACGCATTAAAGTATTTTTATAAACTTTATATTCAACACCTGCTTCTCTGCACTTGTTTCTCAATTCATTAGCCATATCTACCGTTAAGCCATTATACTCAACCAAAACGATAGATTTAGCGTTTCTTATCTTTTCAGCAATTTCTTGTACTACCTGTTTCTTTTGCTCCAATACTGTTTGATTCAACTTGTTGCACCTCCTTTAAACAAAAAATTCTCTCCGCAGACGAAGAGAAAGAATCTATTATCTCACCTCGGCCGGATATTTAAACTCTCATGGAGTACCGGCTGTCTGCGGTATTATATTCAATTTTTGCTTTAATCTGTTTGCTTTCGCTTCAGATTAATCCATTAATTTAGTAGTGTTAAGCTTGATTCCCGGTCCCATTGTGCTTGCAATTGTAACACTCTTTAAGTATTTACCTTTGGCAGCAGCCGGTTTTGCTTTAATTACTGCTTCAAGAATAACCTTTAAGTTATCTATTAATTTTTCTGCACCGAATGATTTCTTTCCTACAGGAACGTGAATAATGTTTGTTTTGTCAAGTCTGTATTCAACTTTACCTGCCTTAATTTCCTTAATAGCCTTACCTACATCAAAGGTAACTGTTCCTGATTTTGGGTTTGGCATTAAACCTTTAGGTCCTAATACCCTTCCCAGTTTTCCGACTACACCCATCATATCAGGTGTTGCTATAACAACATCGAAATCAAACCAGTTTTCTTTTTGAATTTTGTCAGCCAATTCAGCTTCGCCCACAAAATCTGCTCCGGCTTCCTGAGCTTCCTTAGCTTTGTCGCCCTTAGCGAAAACCAAAACACGTACTGTTTTTCCAGTTCCGTGAGGCAGTACTACAGCACCTCTTACTTGTTGGTCTGCATGTCTTGAATCTACACCTAATCTTAAATGAACTTCAACTGTTTCATCAAAATTAGCTTTTGCTGTTGAAAGCATTGCTTCTACAGCTTCTTGCATATCGTATAATTTCAATCTGTCAATTGATTTTATACTGTCTTGATACTTCTTTCCTCTTTTTGGCATTTTATTTACCTCCTTGTGGTCAAGCAGCCTTCTATCGGCCTCCCACCTGCCATAACTATTTTTCTACTGTTACTCCCATACTTCTTGCAGTACCTGCCACCAGGCTCATAGCTGCTTCGATAGTATTAGCATTTAAATCAGGCATTTTTAATCTCGCGATTTCTTCGCATTTTGCCTTTGAAAGTGTTGCAACTTTCTTTTTGTTTGGTTCTCCCGAACCGCTTTCAATACCAACTGCCTTTTTGATTAGAACTGCAACCGGCGGAGTTTTTGTGATAAATGTAAATGATCTATCCTGATAAACAGTCAATACAACCGGTATAATCATACCTGCCTGATCGGCTGTTTTTGCATTAAACTCTTTACAAAATCCCATAATATTCACACCATGAGGTCCTAATGCCGTACCAACCGGTGGAGCCGGAGTAGCTTTGCCAGCAGGTATTTGCAGTTTAACAACAGCTGTTACTTTTTTTGCCATATTTGCACCTCCTTCATCGCATAACGATGTTATATTGAAAAGTAATTATACTTTCTCAATCTGATCATAATCAAGCTCAATAATAGTTTCTCTTCCGAACATTGATACAAAAGCTTTGACTTTTCTTTTTTCCTGGCTGATACTTTCTACAGTGCCAATGAAATCTTCAAATGGTCCTTCTTTTACTTTGATTGTATCTCCTACCTCAAGTTCAATCGGCGGAAGTCTGTCTATTACACCAAGAGCCTTTACTTCTTCGTCAGTCAGCGGAACAGGTTTTGAGCCCGGACCTACGAAGCCTGTTACTCCCCTTGTGTTTCTGACAAGATACCAAGATTCATCGGTCATTATCATTTTAATAATAACATAACTCGGGAACATTTTTCTTTCTTTTATTCTTTTCTTGCCGTTTTTTACTTCAGGTACTTCTTCCACCGGCACTCTAACTTCAAATATCGTATCTTGCATCCCTCTATTTTCTACAAGCTTTTCGATATTTACCTTTACTTTGTTTTCATGTCCCGAATATGTATGAACCACATACCATCTTGACCCTTGTGACTCTTGTTTCATACCCTACTCCTTTTAAACAATAACTGAAAGCAAGCCTTTAAATACTAAATCCAATCCCCAAATTACTATAGTCAATGCTAATGTAGTAGTAAAAACAACAATTGTATAATTTGTTAATTCTTTTTTAGTAGGCCAATTTACTTTTTTTAACTCAGACCTTACGCCCTTAAAATAATTTTTTACCTTGCTTGCAAATTTTTCTTTTTCTTCTCTATTTGACATTGCCACACCTCTATTTTGTTTCCTTATGAAGAGTATGTTTTTTACAGAACTTGCAATACTTGTTCATTTCAATTCTCTCAGGATTTTCTTTCTTATTTTTTTCTGTATCGTAATTTCTTTGTTTGCACTCAGTACAAGCTAATTTCACTGCCACTCTCATTATTTACACCTCCAAGAATCTTATACGCATAAGAACCCATTATCTTACTCAAGATAACACAAATCAAATCGACTGTCAATAATTTTCTCGATGAAATCTACAAGGAAATTAACAGTTAATTTGTTTCATTTCACTTAAAAAAAGCTCCTGCCCAAGCAAAAGCTTTTCTTATGTAGCAATTAATTTTACAACAGTAATTTTAATTTGTCAACACTTAATTTTCATTTATGTCATTCCTGTTCGTTGCCAGGCACCAATACCTGGTGCCTGGCACTGCGAAAAGAACCGTTCCCTTGTTATCTACTCGATTATAGCGGTTACAACTCCCGAACCTACTGTTCTTCCGCCTTCCCTGATAGCAAATCTCAAACCTTCT
>DMWH01000261.1:0-737 GCA_003483345.1 Clostridiales bacterium
CGATTAGTTCCTGCACCAATCTTTCCTCTCATACCTCCGGTACCGAATTCCAAGTCCCTATAAAATCTGTCTTCTATTTCTATTTCAATTTTTTCAAATTCTTTTAATTCTTTTTTTAGCACATCGTCAACATGTGGACTGTTAAGCCACATTTCAAATTTTTCTTTATACATTTCCCCCACCCCTTAATCTATGTTTATTGACCTTAAATACTTCTTAAAGCTTTCTTTCAAGTCATCACTTTTGAGAGCATAATCAACAGTTGCTTCAAGAAAGCCGATTTTACTGCCTACATCATATCTTCTGCCCTGGAATATATAAGCATATATTTCTTCCGTATTACATAATTCCTTTAACCCGTCTGTAAGCTGAATTTCTCCCCCCACACCGGCTTTCGTATTTTCAAGTATTTCAAATATTTTCGGAGTTATTATATACCTTCCTAATATTGCAATATTTGTAGGTGCATTATCTATACCGGGTTTTTCAACCAGACCATTTACAGCATAAATTCTGTCATTGATTTTACTGCCTGACACTATGCCGTATTTATGGACTTTTTCCCACTCTACCGGTTGCACACCAAGTATTGTAGAGCGATATTCCTCAAAAACTTCCAACATTTGCTTTAGGCATGGCTTTTCCGAATTAACAACATCGTCACCTAAGAGCACTGCAAACGGCTCATCGCCAACAAAGGATTTCGCACAGTAAATTGCATGACCTAACCCCAAAGG
>DMWH01000261.1:805-4609 GCA_003483345.1 Clostridiales bacterium
TCTACTATGTATTGTATTGTCGGTTTATCCACAATGGGCAGCATTTCCTTAGGAATTGCTTTCGTTGCAGGCAAAAATCTAGTGCCCAACCCTGCTGCAGGTATTACTGCCTTTCTAACTTTCATGTTTACCTCTACTTCCGCTATTGAATGCTGTAATTCATTTTTATATTTTCAGTAATTAATGCATCTTTTAGAACATCCATATGCTCCAAAGACTGTCCTGTTCCTTTGGCTACACAAGATACGGCATCCTCTGCTATGGTTACTTTTAATCCGGTTCTCTTTTCAAGCAGCTTATCCATGCCATGAATGAGACATCCGCCGCCTGTCATTACAATACCCTTTTCACTGATATCAGCTGCAAGTTCCGGTGGAGTTTTTTCAAGAACTGAATGTACCGCATCAGCAATTGTTGTAATTGTTTCTTCCATAGCCTCCATAGAATCTGAAGATGAAATGGTCAAATTAACCGGAAGACCGGTAACCAAATTCCTGCCTCTTACTTCCATAAATTTTTCTTCTTCTACAGGAAATACCGTTCCTATTTTTATTTTAAGCTCTTCTGCACTTCTTAAACCTATCATGACATTGTATTTCTTTCGCACATATCTTACAATTGCATCGTCACACTTATCACCGGCAACTTTGATAGACCTGCTTACAACTATGCCTCCAAGAGATATAACAGCAATATCAGTTGTACCTCCACCCATGTCTATAACCATATGCCCGGATGGCTTTGTTATGTCTAGACCTGCTCCTATGGCAGCTGCAACAGGCTCTTCAATAAGATATGTTTTTTTTGCACCTGCGTTATTACTTGCTTCAAGAACTGCTCTTTTTTCAACTTCTGTAACACCGCTTGGAACACAAATTATAACTCGCGGCTTTATAAATGAATTTCCTACTGCTTTTTTTATGAAATATTTCAACATTTTCTCCGTAATATCGAAATCAGATATAACACCATCTCTTAAGGGTCTAATTGCTACAATATTGCCCGGAGTACGTCCAAGCATTTTTCTTGCTTCTTCTCCCACCTCAAGGATTTTGTTAGTATTAATATCAATAGCCACAACAGAAGGTTCATTTATAACTATTCCCTTACCCTTAATATAAACCAATACACTGGCAGTGCCCAGGTCAATACCGATATCCATTCTCAGGCCCATCTTCATCCTCCACGTTTCTTCTTATTATCTTATCTTTAAAATATTAATGATAAAGATTATAACATACAACTTAATTTATTTCAATTTATTTTATCCCGGAAATCGCACAGGAATACACAAACTAAAATAAATTAATAAATAAGAGTTATGCCCTACAATAAAAATGCCTGCAAAGCAGACATTATATATTCTATTTTTTAAGCAATTTTTTGATTTTTTGAACCGGATCCAGTAATTCGCTTAAGGACCCGTCATAATTTAATGTGTCTATTATGTTTGCAATATATTTTGACATATCCACTTCAGTGTACCAAGGCTTCTCTAACAGTTCCGGTCTTCGATAAATCATGTTTGTAGTAAAAACTCTAGTTATTATACCATCTCGGTATGCCTTGTCAAATTTATTAAATCCTTCGGTAAACAATCCAAAGGAAGCAAATATATATACATTCTTTACCTTTCTTTCCTTTAATTTGCCGGCAACATCAATCATTGAATCACCGGAAGCAATCATGTCATCAACAACAATAACATCTTTTCCTTCCAAATTACCGCCCAAGAATTCATGACTGACAACAGGATTCTTGCCATTAACTATAACAGAATAATCTCTCCTCTTATAGAACATTCCTAAATCTAATTCCATAACCGATGAATAATAAATACATCTTGTCATTCCGCCTTCATCGGGAGATATTATCATCATGCTGTCTCTGTCAATTTTAGCATCAGGCACTGTTCTTACAAATGCTTTTATCATTTGATAATGCGGGTGAAAATCTTCAAATCCATGAAGAGGTATAGCATTTTGAACTCTCGGGTCATGTATATCAAAAGAAATAATATTTTCAACTCCCATTGATGTAAGCTCTTGTAATGCCAAAGCACAATCCAAAGATTCTCTTGTGGCCCTCTTATGCTGTCTGCCTTCATAAAGCATTGGCATTATAACAGTTATGCGCTTTGCCTTACCATTCATTGCAGCAATTATTCTTTTCAAATCCTGATAGTGGTCATCGGGGCTCATGGGCACTTCCATGCCGTACATTTTGAATTTTACTCCGTAATTAAAAACATCCGATAATATAAATATATCATGACCTCTAACTGTTTCGTTTAATACTCCCTTTGCCTCTCCGGAGCCAAATCTTGGACAAGCGGCATCTAAAATAAATGTTCGTATAGGACCTGAACCATTTGAATATATAATACCGTTCGCATCCTTCCTCCATTCCTTTAAATAATAGTCTATTCTTGCAGCTATTTCTTCGCATCCTTTCATAGCAATAATAGATAATCTTCCAAATGGCATAGGTTCTTCAAACGTGTACTCATTTATGTTCATTTCTTCCTCCTGTTTACCTTATCATGTTTCATTTTATCAAAAAAATATCAATTGTCAAAAGAATATGATTGCCATATTATTAAATTATCTTAACAATGTCTTTTTAAATATTGAAATTGTAATTAAAAGTTTAATTTCCAATAATAAAATAACCACGTTTGCTTCGCGGTTATTTAAAGGTGGAATATTCTTGGATATAGTTATAAATACATTTCTGCAATTGTCTTTGACAGTACCTCATATGTAAACGGCTTTTCAATTACGGTAAGTCCTCTCATCATTAAATCTTCATATTCTGCCTGCTGTACAAAACCGGTTATAAAAATCACCACAGCATCTTCTTTTATCAGCTCCATTTTCTCAAAGAGTTCTTTACCGTTTAATCCAGGCATCATTATATCCACTACAGAAAAAGATATATTTTTATATTCATTTTCATAATATTTTAATGCTTCAAGAGGAGCATTAAATTTTACTACATCATAGCCTAAATCTTCCAACATTTCTGCTTCAATTTCCAAAACATTTATGTCATCATCAACAAGCATTACAATATTGTTTTCCTTTTCCGGTATTTTCTTATCGCCCAAATCATGACTCTTTTTGAGTACAGGTATAAATATTTCAAACCTTGTCCCGTTATTAGTTTTGCTTGTAACATTTAGGAAACCGTTGTGGGATTTCACCGTACCGAACACTACAGACAAGCCTAGACCTGTCCCGTTTGTTTTAATTTTTGTTGTAAAGTATGGCTCGAATATTTTAAACATTATTTCATCATCTATACCTGCACCGTTGTCCTCTATATAAATTTGAATATATTTTCCGGGTGGCAGTATTTCGCCATGACTTAATGCCATTTCCGAATAAACTACGGTATCCTTCGTCCCTATTTTTATTATTCCGTTATTGATAATTGCATCCTTTGAATTTAATATCAGGTTTACTATCATACTTTCAAGCTGGGATTCATCCCCCAAAATAAATTCATCATTAGCATCGTAACTATATATCAATTTGATTTCTTTACAGAGAATAAATTCCATCATTTCATAAGTATTATCCAATATATTTTTTAAATTTACAGGTTTATTTGTACTGCTTTTTCTCTTTGAAAATACAAGAATTTTTTTTGTAAGCTCCGCTGCGTTTTGTGAGATATGAATTATTCTTTCAGCATAATCATATATTCTGTCAAGCTCATCGGTTTTTTGAATCATGGTGGCATTACCTATTATACTCATAAGGTAATTATTGTAGTCATGAGCTATTCCTCCCGAAAGCC
>DMWH01000261.1:4711-5197 GCA_003483345.1 Clostridiales bacterium
TAAATAAAAAGCAACATTCAACGTCGCGAAGATCGTCAAATGTTGTTTATAATGGTGATCCATCGGCGATTCGAACGCCGGACACCTTGATTAAAAGTCAAGTGCTCTGCCTGCTGAGCTAATGGATCAATACATATTAACTTTTATATAATACATTCCTTGTCGTATCTTGTCAACAACTTATTTAAATACATTTTTTAGCAATTGCCGCTGAATTTTTCAGAATTTGTATCGTATTGACTTATATTTTTTTAAATGTTAGAATTGAAGAAAAAAATGAGGTGATGTAATGGCATTTAATATGGTTGCAGAACACGCAATTTGGCCAAAAGCCAATGATGCAATCTTTGGGCTGGCAGCTAAAGCAAAAGAAGCTATAGACAAATATGGAAAAGAAAACGTAATTAATTCAACCCTTGGAGCATTGGTTGATGATAATGGTGAACTTATTTGCTTAAATACAGTATATCAAGAATTAAAATCATT
>DMWH01000130.1:0-9188 GCA_003483345.1 Clostridiales bacterium
CCCGGACTTGGAGGCAAGAAAAAATTAAAAGGTCTTAAAGTTGATGAAAAAGAATTAGTGTATACGGAAGCAATTATTCAATCAATGACTAAGAAGGAAAGAATGAATCCTTCGATAATCAACGGCAGCAGAAGAAAAAGAATAGCTGCGGGAAGCGGAACATCTGTTCAAAGGGTCAATTCATTATTAAAGCAGTATGAAGAAATGAAAAAAATGATGAAAAAATTCCAGGCGATGGGTACAGGCAAGAAAAAAGGCTTTGGCGGTATGGGCGGATTCAAGCTGCCATTTTAACCATATTATTGTTAGAAATAGGATTTTCCTTTTTCATATATATTCAGGGTATTCCTCAAACAGGAGCATAGCTCCATAAAAAGAGGTGTGTCCCACACACTAAATCAAGGAGGTGACATAATGTCAGTAAAAATCAGATTAAAAAGAATGGGTTCCAAAAAGAAACCTTTTTACAGAATAGTAGTAGCAGATTCACGCTCTCCAAGAGATGGTCGTTTCATTGAAGAAATAGGATACTACAATCCTGTAGTTGAGCCGAAGGTTGTGAAAATAAACGATGAAAGTGCAATCAAATGGCTGAATAACGGCGCTAAACCGACCGACACAGTAAGTATGCTTTTCAAAAATAACGGCATTTACGAAAAAAGAGATGAAAACAAATAAGAGGTGATAACATGGGTGAATTAGTAGAATTTATAGCAAAATCTCTTGTTGACAATCCCGATATGGTTGAAGTCAATGAAGTTGAAGGCAGTCAATCACTGATAATTGAATTAAAAGTAGCTCCTGATGATATGGGTAAAGTAATAGGAAAACAAGGCAGAATAGCAAAAGCAATAAGGACTGTTGTTAAAGCAGCTGCAACAAAGGATAATAAAAGGGTTATAGTAGAAATAATTCAATAACCTTTCTGAGGTAGAAATGAAGGATTATATTAAAGTTGGCAAAATAATAAATACACACGGTATCAAAGGCTATATAAAATGCATGCCAATGACCGATGATTTGGAAAGATTCGAGGAGTTAGAATACGTCTACACGGAAAAAGACAACATAAAGCGTGTAATTGACGATGTATGGTACCAAAAAGGTATGGTTTATCTTAAGCTAAGAAATATCGACGATATGAATACTGCAGAATCATATAAGGACACATACATTTCCATACTTGAGGACCAGCTGAGAGAACTTCCCGAAGATTCCTACTATTTATTTGATTTGAATGGAATGGATGTGTATTCTAGTACCGGTGAATATATCGGAAAAATTTCAGAAATCTATCAAACCGGAGCCAACGATGTATATGAAGTAAGAAATAACAAAAGCTCATTTTTGATACCTGCAATAAAGGATGTTGTGAAATCAGTTAATATTCAGGATAAAAAAATGATAATTGATGTTATTGAAGGGTTATTGGAATGAAATTTGAAATAGTAACTTTATTTCCGGAGTTAATTGAAGTTTATAAAAAAAACGGAATAATCGGAAGAGCTGTAGAAAACAAATTGTTTGAAATAGAATATGTGTACCTTAGGGATTATTCCGAAGATAAACATAAAAAAGTAGATGATTATCCTTATGGCGGAGGTCCCGGTATGCTATTGAGACCGGAACCTATGTTTAGAGCTTTGGAAGCTATTAAAAAGCATAATTCATATATTGTTTATTTATCACCAAAAGGCAGATTATTTAATCAGAATAAAGCTAAAGAGCTTTCGGATAAGGAGCATATAATACTTATTCCCGGACATTATGAAGGCATAGACCAAAGAATTATCGACAAATATGTTGATGAGGAAATATCTGTGGGAGACTATGTCTTAACAAGCGGGGAACTACCTGCATTAATGATTATTGATGCGGTAGGAAGGCTCATTAAAGGAGTATTGGGCTCTGATGAATCTTCAAAGGAAGAATCACATAGCGAAAATTTACTCGAATATCCCCAGTACACAAGACCGGAAAGCTACATGGGCTTAGATGTGCCCGAAATATTATTATCGGGACATCACAAAAATATTGAAGAATGGCGTTTGTTTAAAGCAATAGAAATAACTTTAAAAAGACGTCCCGATATGATAAAGGACAAAAGTATAATTGAAAAGTACAACGAGTTAGCAAAGAAGTATAAATAAATGTTGTATGCATTATGATTCATATGCTATAATGCTAAAAGTATACGGCGGTCCTCTGTACAGGTAACAAGAACGTTAAGGCGAAGGGAGGTATACAAATGGACTTAATAAAATCTATAGAAAACGAACAAGTTAAAGGCGTAACACCTTTTAATGTTGGAGATACTATAAAAGTACATGTAAAGGTCAAAGAAGGAAACAGAGAAAGAATTCAGATATTTGAAGGTATCGTAATTAAAAAACAAGGCGAAAGCAACAGAGCGACTTTTACGGTAAGAAAAATATCTTACGGCGTTGGAGTTGAAAGAACATTCCCTGTTCATTCACCAAAGATTGAAAAAATTGAAGTTGTAAGAAGAGGTAAAGTAAGACGTGCTCGTTTGTTCTACTTGAGAGAAAGAACAGGTAAAGCAACTAAAGTTAAAGAACTGAGAAGGTATTAATTGAATTGAGGGCGGACGTCCTCATATAAAGGGGACATTCCTTTAATAAGGTGTGTCCCTTTCAGATTAGAGGTACATTATGAATATAAACTGGTATCCGGGACATATGAAAAAGACAAAGGAGTTATTGCTGGAAAATATTAAATTAGTTAATTTAATCATTGAAGTTGTAGATGCAAGAATTCCATACAGCAGTAAGAATCCTGACTTCGACATATTGTTTAGAGACAAAAAAAGACTGATTGTATTAAATAAATACGACTTATCAGACTCAAATGCGAATAAATTATGGGAAAACTACTACAGAAGCAAGGGCTGGTCGGTTGTGCTTTATAATTCAACAGACAATAAAGAGCTTCGGAAACTGAATAATGCAATAGCAGAAGCAACTCAAGAAATTGTTGAAAGATATAAAAAAAGGGGATTATTGAACAAAACAATCAAAGCAATGATTGTCGGCATACCAAATGTAGGCAAATCAACACTAATAAATTCATTAGCAAGAAAGAAGAGCGCAAAGACGGGAAATATGCCCGGTGTAACAAAGGGCAAACAATGGATACACTTGGCCGGTAATATTGATTTATTGGATACTCCCGGAATATTGTGGCCGAAATTTGATGATGAAGAGTGTGCTTTAAATCTTGCATTCACGGGTGCAATAAAGGATGATGTATTGGTATTGGAGGAAATTGCTCTTAAGTTTGTTGAAAGAATGCAGCAAATGGGAAAGGAAAATTTAATTCTTGAAAGATACGGCATAGAAGCAGGGGAAAACCCTTTGGATATTTTGAACAATATAGCCCATAAAAAAGGCTTTTTAATAAATAAAACAGACATAGACTACCATAGAGTAGCAAGATTATTATTTAACGACTTCAGAAACGGAAAATTAGGNNATGCCCTAAAGGAGAATAATATGCTTAAAGTAGAACAAGGACTGTGGGACAAGGGATATAATTACATAGCATGCATAGATGAAGTAGGGAGAGGCTGTTTAGCAGGCAGCGTTGTAACCTGTGCAATTATTATGCCCAAGGGTTTACTGATAGAAGGCGTTAATGATTCCAAAAAACTGACGGCTAAAAAAAGAGAAGAATTATTTGATATAATTATAGAATCATCTTTGGGATACGGTATTGGAGAATACGACTGTAAAAAGGTTGATGAATATAATATTAAAAATGCAACAAAGCTTGCAATGGTACAAGCTGTCGAAAACATAAAAGACAAAGAAGGAAACAAAATAGTTCCTGATTATATTCTTGTTGATGCCGAAAAGCTTGACATAAATATACCGCAGTTTAATATAATCCACGGAGATGCAATTTGTCACGGAATAGCAGCAGCATCAATAATTGCAAAAGTAACCCGTGACCGACAAATGGAGCTGTTACATATTCAATATCCGGAATATAATTTTAGTAAAAATAAGGGGTATGGTACAAAAGAGCACATTGAAGCCCTGCTTGAATACGGTCCTTCCGAAATACATAGAAAATCATTTGTTAAAAAAATTCTTGATAAGAACCAGCAGCTGAGCTTCCTATAATATCGGCGACGTTTTTTATTTAAGTAAAAATGAAGTTATTGGAATGAATTAGAAATACAGATAGAAATATAAGGCATTGAGAGTCACGATGCCTTATTTTTATTTATCAATAATAAATTATCGAAAAACAATAATTAATTATTGACATGCAAAAAATATCTGCTATAATTAGAATACAATAATAATTTTTGGAGGATTTTATGTACCGGAAAAGCATAGTTCATTATATGACTAAAATTTGCATTGATATTTTGTTTATAGTGGCAATTATTTGCTGTATTTTGGTTCCATTTTCTTCGTCTTGGCTGTTTCAGTATTTTGGAATAGTTGGGGCAAATACTATTTTCATTAAAGCAATATTATTAGCTTCAGGTATTTCTTGTACATATATTTTATGGCAGTTAAAAGTTATCTTTAAAACTCTAATGAATGGTAACCCCTTTATTCATGCCAATGTTACTTGCCTTAGGAAAATTGCTCTTGCTTGTTTGGTTATATCCTTTATTTATTTAATAAAAATGATAGTAATGCCTACAATTTCAACAATTATAATAATCGTTATATTTATTGTTGCATGCCTCTTGTGTTTAACCTTGAAAGATTTGTTCAAGCAATCTATCTATTATAAAGACGAAAATGATTTAACGGTGTAGGGGGTGTATTATGGCTATAATTATACAGCTTGATGTCATGATGGCTAAAAGAAAAATAGGACTTATGGAATTAGCTGAAAAAATCAATATTACACCTGCTAATTTATCAATATTAAAGAATAACAAGGCAAAGGCTATTAGATTATCAACCTTGGATGAAATATGCAAGGCTCTTAATTGCCAGCCCGGTGACATTCTTGAATATGTGGAGGATGAAGATGGAGCAGAAAATTAAATCAAAATTATCTTTATATGGAATTGTTTCAGCTTTAACATTTATTTATTTGATACTTACAAATAATCCGGGAATAAGTGCTCCTGTATTCTTTGTAATTCAATTTGTTATTTTGTTTTATATTGTTAAGAATAGCGGGGGATTAGTCAATATCAAAGGATTATTTATGATGATTCCGATTTTTATAATATCTTTGAACAACTTCATCAGTGCAAATTATATGATGATGCCCACAAATTTTCTAGCTCTTGTATTTTTGTACAGCAGTATGTTTTTACTGTTGGGAAATAAATTAAATTTTTTAAAATTAAGAATATCAGAAGTTTTTAAAATTATTGTCAATATTTTTGAGCCAATCATTAATTTTACAGTTCCGATTAATTGGATAGCAGAAAGGTCTTATAATAAAGAAAAAAACATTCTTGCAAAGAGAATAATGTTAGGAGTTTTAATATCAATACCATCCGTTATATTTCTTGTTATGATGCTTTCTAAGGCAGACTTGGTTTTTTACAACAGTTTTATTATTTTAAACAATTGGTTTAGAAATCTTTTTGAATTCATAAATATCTTCAAAATAATAGTAGGAACATTTGCAGGATTCTACCTGTTTTCACATTTATATTCAGTTTTTATGAAAGATGATAACAGCATTGCAAATATTATCAGTAATAAAGTTTATACTGCCAAGAAAATTAAAGGCGATATAATTGTTTTTAATATATTGCTTATGTCAGTACTAGCTGTTTATACAATTTTTATTGTTATACAATTTAAATATTTGTTTTCCGGAGGAGTTCTTCCAAATGGTCTTAACTATTCCGAATATGCCCGACGCGGTTTCTTTGAACTTGTGGTTTTGAGTGTATTGAACATAGCCTTAATACTGTTGACCACATATTTATTGAGTGACCAAATTTATGAAAATAAAAATAAATGGGCATTATTTACTAAGCTTATGCTTATATATCTTTGTGCAACAACCGGGATATTGCTTGCATCTTCTTATTACAGGATGTCTCTTTACGACAGTGCTTACGGTTTTACCAGATTAAGAGTATTGGTTTATATATTCTTGTTCTTTGAGACAGTAGGGTTGATAGCAACTTTTGTTTATATTATAAAGCATAATTTTAACATATTGGCCGTTTATGCCGCTATTGGACTTACATTTTATTTAACTTTAAATATTATAAAGATAGATGAAATAATTGCCAAAAGAAATATAGATATGTATTTAAGCGGTCAGGCAGAAGAAATTGACATCGACTATTTAATGAATTTATCACAGGATGCACTGCCGCAAATTATAAGGCTCTCTGAGAGTGATGTTCAAATAATGACAAGAGTTAAAACAATAGATTTCCTGAAAGATATGAGTGCGTATTATGCTCAAATGGAAAATAATTGGCAGAGCTACAACTTGACAATCGAAAAGAACAAAGATTTAATGAAATCTAGTAATTATAAATGGCAGTAGCAAAGTGAAATTATTATGAAAAAGTTGAAGTTTATTCTATCTGATTTGTTATTATTATTAGGTATTGAAATTTTTCTTAGCCCCTTTATTTTGTATTGGTTTATTCATGGCAATTATGAAAGGTATATATGGATAATTAACGGACCTTTCCCTTTTAACTGCTTTGGGGGAGGTCCCTTTCAAATGTTAATGTATGTTTCATTATTCATAATTGGAGCAATACTGATAATTATTTCATTGATTATTAGAAGGAAGCATTATGGAGGAGTGTAATGATTATTTTGACTATATTTTTCCTGAAGGACTGATATTTTATAACATTTACTTTTATCTATTAATATGGTAATATAGTGGAAAGGAAATATTACAAATTATTGGAGGATAATATGATATCACAAGAAATGATTAAATTAGGCACGCAAAGATCTGTTATCAGAGAATTATTTTCGTATGGTTTGCAGAGAGCAGAAGTTGTCGGAGCAGAAAACGTTTTGGATTTCAGTATAGGAAACCCAAGTGTACCGGCTCCCAAAGAAGTGCAAGAAGCCATCATTGACATTGTGAAGAATAACGACCCAATGGTTTATCACGGATACAGCACATCGCAAGGACATGCCGGCTGCAGGAAAGCAGTGGCCGGAAATTTAAACAAGAGATTTAACAAATCCTATACATTGAATGATATATTTATGACTTGCGGCGCTGCAGCTTCATTATGTATTACTTTCAGAGCTTTGACAGCAAGTGCTGATGATGAAATTATTGTCTTGGCCCCTTATTTTCCTGAATATAAAGTTTTTGTTGAAGGACAGGGAGCAAAGATGAAATTGGTTCAAAGCAAAAATGACATGAGACTTAATTTAGAAGGAATTAAAGAAGCTGTTAATAAAAATACTAAGGCCCTTCTTATAAATTCACCAAACAATCCTTCAGGAGTAGTGTATTCAAAAGAAGAAATAAAGGAATTGTCAGATTATTTAAAGAAAATGCAAAATGAACTGGGGCAGACAATCTATTTGATTTCCGACGAGCCCTACAGAGAATTGGTGTTTAATGACGAGCCGGTTCCTTTTATTCCGGACTATTATGACAATACAATTATTTGTTACTCATGGTCAAAATCATTATCATTGCCCGGAGAGCGTATAGGGTATGTCTTAGTAAACGATAAATGTGAGGATAACAAAACTGTAATGGCTGCTGTGGGAGGAGCTGCAAGGTCTCTTGGTTATGTATGTGCTCCTACACTTTTCCAGCTTGTTATTGAAAAATGTATTGATGTCAAACCAAATTTGGAAGTATACAGGAAAAACAGAGACATTCTTTATGATGCATTGACAGAAATGGGATACAATGTTGCCAAGCCTGATGGTGCGTTCTATTTATTCATAGAAGCCCCAAATGGAGATTCAAAAGAATTCTCGGATAAAGCAAAAGAACATGATGTCTTGGTAGTACCGGGAACCGGCTTTGGAACAGATACACATATAAGACTTTCGTATTGTGTGGATACCGAAAAATGTGAAAAAGCATTGATTGTATTTGAAAAGTTAATTAAAGAGATTAAATAATATAATATAATTAAGAATGGCGCTATGCGCCATTCTTCATTTCTACTTCTTCCATCGTCATTTACAATTTTAATTATAGTTTTCTTATTCCTAAATAAAAGAATGTTGCTGTTAACAAAAATGATAAGAAATCTGCGAAAGGTGCTGCGTATAGTATCCCTTCCACACCCCAGAGTCTAGGGAATATTATGATAGCAGGCGTTAACAAAATCAACTGCCTTGTAAGGGTTAATAACATTGCAGATTTAGGTCTGCCTATAGCTTGAAAGAAGTTTGAACCTACTATTTGAAAGCCTACTACAGGGAAACATAAAAACCATGCAAATATTGCAGATTTCCCAAATTTTATTAATTCCGTATTCCTGTTAAATAATGATATCAATTGTACAGGAAACAACCTTGTAATAATAAATCCAAAGGAAACAATTATTGTCGCTGCCTTTATTGCTAACTTTGCTGCATCCTTTACTCTTTCATAATTTTTGGCACCGTAGTTATAGCTGATAATTGGCTGGACACCTTGGTTTAAGCCAATAATCGGCATTATCAGCAGAGTTTGTATGCTGTTTATAACTCCCATTCCGGAAACAGCAATATCACCGCCGTAAAATACTAAATTTTTATTAAGTATTGCATTTAAAGCACTTGTTGCCAATTGAAGAGAAAACCCGGGCAGACCTAAGGTTGTAATTTTACCTGTCAAATTTGATTTAAGCCTCAAATATTCAATTTTTAATTTATTTCTGCTATGTTTTCCGATAAAATATGAAGTAACCCATAAGAATGAGAAAAATTGAGAAATAATAGTTGCCAAAGCTGCTCCTGCCATTCCCATTTTAAAACCATAAATAAATATTGGATCTAAAATAATATTAGTTCCTGCCCCTAAAAACATAGTATACATGGCTAATTTCGGATTTCCGTCAGCTCGTATAAAATGGTTCATACCAATACTTACTATGTGAAAGGGTGCTCCGAATGCAATTATTTTCATGTATTCCATAGCATAAGGAAGGATTGCTTCGCTGGCACCAAAGAAAAGCAATATAGTTTCTAAGTTAATACGCACTATTATTGCGAAGAGTACTCCTGCCAAAATAAGCA
>DMWH01000130.1:9315-9721 GCA_003483345.1 Clostridiales bacterium
CTGTCAACAACATTGTATAATGCGTTTATCATCATGCCCGTAATAGCAGGTATTGAAAACTTAAATAAAAGCTTTGATATTTTTTCTGTGCCTAATGGATTTATGTAGTCCAATTTTGCCTCCGTTTATGTTATTAATAGTGATATTATACTATAAATTTTTATATATTGAAACAAGAAGATTTGAGCAATAAAAAATAAAACAATTGATAATAATGCAAATTTGTGTTATTCTTCGATTAAGCGGTGTTCCGGAAAATGTTTTTTTCCGGTACGCACCGCTATGTATTATATGAGCTCCTTGAATTGCAGAATTTAGATTAGTATATGGAGGATGTATGAAAAGAAGTGACGGATATTTATTAAAAGACTTGAAACCTTTCGAGAAAATAATACCTTATGTCATG
>DMWH01000045.1:0-4462 GCA_003483345.1 Clostridiales bacterium
AAGTTATGAATTTTTATTGCTTGATAAGAAATAAATTGTTATAATGGTTATCAGGTAATATAATAAGTTCAGTATAAATAAGATTAAGGACGTGAAAATGAAGACATTTATAAATGAATGGGTTATTCCTTCAATTATTGCTGTTGTAATTGTACTTTTTTTAAACAGATTTATATTTATTCTGGTGACGGTTCCAACCGGCTCCATGGAAACAACAATTATGCCCGGTGACAGACTTTACGTTAACAAACTTTTTGACATAAAGGATGCAAAAAGGGGAGATATTCTTGTATTCCAATCAGATGAGCTGGATGCAAGGCTTGTAAAAAGACTTATTGGATTGCCGGGAGAAACTGTTGAAATAAATGCAACAGGTGAAGTGTTCATAAATGGCGAAAAGCTCGATGAGCCGTATATCAATAATGCAAACGGAGAAGAAAGAACATTCAAAATCCCTGAAGGCACATACTTTTTTTTGGGCGATAACAGACCAGTATCTGTAGATGCAAGGTACTGGAGCAATCCTTTTATACCGGAGGATAAAATTATCGGGAAGGTCGCTTTCAGATTTTTCCCCTTTAACCGGATAGGTAAGGTCGAATAATAGAACTATTTACAACATGCAGAATAAAAGAATCTTGACAGTATATATAATTTTTTGTAATGTAAAGAAATTAAGAAAGGTAAGGTATACAGAATGAAATAATCCGCTTGAAAAACAATTATAATGACAATTAAATTAAAGATTTTTTATTGTGCATTTTATTGTATTACAGGTGGATAGTATTTTAATAGCTGCTGTTACTTTATTATTACTATGCAAGATTTATTATGCATATCCTTAGATATATTGTGTAAAGTAAAAATGCTATCCTCCAAAGAAAGAAAGGGAGGATTTTTTATGCTTATTATTGAGTGCAGTAAAATAAAAAAATATTATGGAGACAGATTAATATTAGATATAGATAATTTAAACATATACTCTGAAGACAGGATAGGTGTGGTAGGTTTAAACGGAGCAGGAAAAACTACATTAATAAATATTTTAAGCCAAAGGATAGAGCCTGACAAAGGATGGGTTAAGCTTAGGGGTAAAACAGAATACTTTTCACAGTTAGAGGAGCCGGAAGTTTATGAAATCAGCAGTGAAATGGCTTCAAAATTTGGTGTGGAAACATTATGGAATGAAAATATGAGCGGTGGAGAAAAAACAAGATTCAAATTAGCTAAAGCCTTAGAAAATGAAAGTATATTAATTTTTGCAGATGAGCCGACCAGCAATATGGATATTGAAGGTATTGAGCTTATGGAAAAGAAGCTAACGGAATACAAGGGTGCGTTGATAATAATTTCTCACGATAGAAGCTTTTTAGATAAACTATGTAATAAAATTATTGAAATTGAAAACGGAAAGATTAAAACTTATGAAGGCAATTACAGTGATTACAGCAGACAAAGACTTCATGATAAAGAAAGAGCACAATTTGAGTATGAAGAATATATAAAAGAGAAGGAAAGATTAGGAAGTGTAATAGCCGATACTAAACAAAAGATAAAAAGTATAAAAAGACCACCTAAGAGAATGGGAAATTCAGAAGCGAGGCTTCATAAAATGGGCGGTCAGAAAGCCAAGGCAAATTTAGAGCGCAAAGTAGGCAATTTGGAAAAAAGAATTGAACATTTAGAGGTGAAAGAAAAACCTAAAAAAATATCTAAAATTAAAATAGATATTATGCCTTCCGATTATATTCACAGTAAAATAATAATTGAAGGGAAGAAAGTAAACAAATCCTTCGGGAATAAAATTATATTCAAGGATGCCGAGTTTTGTATTTATAATGGTTCAAAGGTAGCATTGATAGGTCCTAACGGCTGCGGAAAAAGTACCTTGGTAAAGATGATAATAGATAAGGATAATTCAATCAGGCTGTCCAAAGGTGCAAAGATAGGCTATTTTAGCCAAGATATGAACATATTGAATAACAGTTTAAATATTATTGACAATGTGATGGAAAGCTGTAATTATTCCGAAAATTTTGCAAGGCTTCTACTTGCAAGACTTTTATTTAAAGGTGATGATATTTATAAAAAAATTGATGTATTAAGCGGGGGAGAGCAAATAAAAGTTTCATTTGCAAAAATATTATTGCAGGATATTAATTTATTAATATTGGATGAGCCGACAAATTATTTAGATATTAATTCATTAGAAGTTATGGAGGATACTCTTAAGGAATATGACAGAACGCTCTTGTTTGTTTCTCATGACCGCAGCTTAATCAGTAAAGTGGCAGACCATATTATGACTATTGAAAATTATAAAATAAAAACATTTAACGGTACTTTTGCAGAATTCAAAGAAATACAAAGTAAGAAAAAACTAGACAAAGATGTTAATATGCAGATAATTTTGTTAGAAAACAGGCTTTCCGATATCGTAGGAAGACTGTCTATGCAATTAAAAAAGGAAGAGCTAGAAGCTTTGGATAAAGAATATTATGAGGTCTTAGAAAAGTTAAATAAACTAAAGACGTTAAGAACAACTCCCGTATAGGATAATCCCGGAGTTGTCGGAATTATTACTTGTGGTAGGTTTCGCCTGAATTTATTTTGAAAGCTCTGTAAATTTGCTCTAATAAAATAACTTTAAACAGCTGGTGGGGGAAGGTCATTTTGGAAAATGAAAGATTAAAGTCGGCACTCTTGATTACTTCTTTCCAAAGTCCGTTGCTCCCGCCTATAATAAAAGTTATATCCGAAATACCTTCGATTCCGAAGGTATTTAATTTTTCGGCAAAGGCTTCGGAGCTAAGCTGAGCACCGTTTATATCCAAAACAATTACATAAGAATTTTTGGGAATTTTATTAAGTATTTTTTGCCCTTCTTTTATCTTAACCTGCTCTATTTCTGCAGGTGAAAAACTTTCATCCGCCCTTTCATCGGGCACAATCTCTTCAATAAACTTGCAATATTTTGAAAGACGTTTAATATATTCCTTAATTGCTTCAGTAAAAAACTTTTCTTTTATTTTGCCTACGGATATTATTGTTATTTTCATTTCAATCCTCTGTTAATATTAATCATATAGTATTTTTTACAATATATTATTATACCATTATATTATTGAATTTACCAGACTAAGAGTAAGTTAAATCCTACAGAATGAAAATTAACGCTTATTCATAGCAAAACTCCGGATGGCACTCTTAACGTAAACGTTTGCAAATTTTGATTGCATTTTGTTTTAAGCTATGCTATAATTTTTATACTTTTAACAATATTTCATCCAATCAAATAATTTATCGGCGAGGTAAATAAGATGATTAAAATAAAAAAAATAATATGTTCGGTAATATGTATAGTCATGTTAGGAACTCAAGCTTTTGGTTTCAGCCAAGCTTATAATGAATTTGATATTAAAAAAAATATTGAAAATACTTACGGAATAAATATTATAATACCGGAAGGTGTTGATTACAGCGAATTTATTGATTGCATGTCAATATTGGAAAGGAGTATTAAGAAATTTCCCGACAATATTATTAAAGAAATTACCGACTATTATTTAAGCAAGGGAATTGCTACGAATGTAATATTAGATAAAACAGAAATAATAAAAGACTTGTTTACATTATCAATAATAGATGAAAGCGCAGTCAATATTTACATAAAGACCTTGGAAGGCAGTCTGTATTCTGAATCTCATTATGCATCTGAACAAGTTATAACACATGTTTTTAGTCATTTCATAAGTGATTATATGCTTGAAACATATGATCTTGATAATTTAAAAGATGAATTTGACAAGTTAAATGAGGGATTTGAATACGGTACCTGGAGCGAGGAGTATTCAAAAGTTTTCGTCAACCGGCATTCCGCAATCAGTTTTGAGAATGATATTGCACATCTGATATGGTATGCGGAAGCAAATCCCTTCATACTTCGTAATATAAACGGCGGGGATTATGCAATAATACATGAAAAACTCAGATTGATTGCCGAAGAATTCAGTAAAATCTTTAATTCAATTACAGAAAATACAAAACTCTGGCTTGATGCAACACCTCAAACTCCTCAGGATTGGGCTAAGGACACAATTACGGAAATGAAAAATCAGTCTCTTATTCCGGATGAATTCAACGGGCTGTATGAAGCTTATATTAAAAGAGGAGATTTCTATAAACTGGTTTTAAACATGCTTCACATTAAATTAGGAGAAAATGAATTAAACAAATACTTTAATTTAACGGATTATGAAGAGCATGTGGCTTTAGACCCTCTTAGGGGAGAAGTTTATGTAACCGATGGGATGAATTATACTTCTTATTATAATTATTTGGCAAACTCAAGCAATGCATTTTATGAAGCATATCAGATGGGAATTTTAAACACAGATTCCTTTTATGAGCCGGACGAATATATGACAAGACTTGAAATAGCAAAACTATTAGCATATATAGC
>DMWH01000045.1:4527-10993 GCA_003483345.1 Clostridiales bacterium
ATTATTGTACATATCAGGAAGCGTATTTAATCCTAAATAGATTTTATAACAGCCTATACGATTATATTCAATAATATAAAATTGAGGTAGTATTATGTTTGACTTAAGAAGTATTGTTATAGGCCTTGTATTAATGCTAAAAAAATATTCCTGTTTAAGTCTTACCATTTATGAAGAAGCAAATGAGGAGGATTATAAAAACGGTATAATTGCACTTCCCCTAATAGGACTTGCCATTGGATTAGTAGCATTTATTATTGTTTCCTTTAGATATATATATGACGGTTTTTTTATCAGTTCTGCAGTTCTTTTATATTACTGTGTTGTAACAAAAACAACCAATATAAAGGATGTTTACAGAACTTTAAATTATTATATAAAGCCTGCAAATCAAACCGATAATATATCAGGAATTATTGGAACGGTTTTAATCTGTTTAATGTACCTTTCTCTATTTCGAGTTGTACCCGTAACTTCTTTGATTATTATGCCTGCTGCAGGATTTTCAAATTTGATGATACTTAGCAAGGTTATAAAAAGAGATTTAGAAAATACTTCGATACTCAAATACTGCGGCAATTACCATATAATAGCTGCCTTTGGCATATCTTTTCTATCTGCGGCAATACTAAACTATAAGCTTATAATTTCGCTATCTCTTATGTTTATGCTCTCCGGATTAATTGTAAGCATATTGGATAAAAGGATAAAAAATGTGCCGTCATCAGTTGAAGGGTTTATAATAGAAGTGTCACAAATAATGTTTTTGATTATTACTTATGTTATAAGGTTGGGGGACACACCTCTTTGACCAATTGTTGACAAATTATTTTTATAGTAGTATAATCAAAAAAAATTGAGCTTTACGAGTTTCAAAAATAGGAACTCGTTTTTACTTATATATTCTCGGAGGAGTAAAATGGAAAATAAAAACAGAATATTCAGCGGCATGCAGCCCACAGGCTCATTGACTTTGGGAAATTATCTGGGAGCTTTGAAAAATTGGGTGGCTCTGCAAAATGAATATGACTGTTATTATTGTGTAGTTGATATGCATGCGATAACAGTACCTAAGGAGCCTAAGGATTTAAGAAAAAATACATATGAAGTATTAGCCAATTATATAGCTGCCGGGTTAAATACGGAACAGGTAACATTATTTATTCAATCACACGTTTCGGCACATGCGGAACTTACATGGATATTGAATTGTTTTTCTTACTATGGGGAGCTTGGCAGGATGACACAATTTAAAGACAAATCCAAAAAGCAGGATTCCAATGCCATAACGGCAGGACTTTTTACCTACCCTGTTTTAATGGCTGCTGACATACTTTTATATCAAGCTGATTTGGTTCCTGTGGGAGAAGACCAAAGACAGCACTTAGAAATAACAAGGGATATTGCACAAAGATTTAATAACAGATTCGGTGAAACATTTGTAGTTCCTGAGCCTTATATTTCGACCGATGTAGCAAAAATAATGAGCTTGCAGGACCCTGAGAGCAAAATGTCTAAATCAGATTCAAATGAAAATTCATATGTGCTCATTACCGATAGTCCTGATGTTATAAGAAGGAAGTTTAAGCGTTCGGTTACGGATTCAATAGGCGTTGTAAATTATACGGATGAGCAGCCGGGAGTAAAAAATTTAATAAATATTTACTCGAAAATTTCAAATATAAAGCCTGAAGAAATTGTATCCAATTATGAAAGCAAGGGATATGCTAAATTAAAAGAAGATGTTGCAGAAGTTGTTATTGAAGAACTGAAGCCTATACAGGAGAGAATAGATTATTTGTTGAAAAACAAAGATTATCTTGAAAAGATATATAATGCCGGTGCGCAAAAAGCAGAGGTTGTAGCAAATAAAACCTTAAAAAAAGCTCAAAAGAAAGTCGGATTCATACCAAGGTAGACAGGGGTATTTATAGGACTAATGACGGGGACTCACCTTTACCTTCATATTTGAGGGATTACAGGGCGTTCCTTTTTTTAATTGAGTCAGGGTGACGACAAAAAAAAACTTGCAAAATTATATTAAAAAGATTAAACTAAACTGTAAAAATTTAATAGAGGGGCGACATAACTCTAATGCAGAGCAAGCCCTGCTTAGTCAGAAGAGGGGAGGATTGTCCCCGTAGAGGTAAGTATGAAGAATAAAATTATTAATATAGCGGTAATCGCCCATGTTGATGCGGGAAAATCTACTCTGGTGGATGCTTTTTTGCAGCAAAGCGGCGTTTTTAGAGAAAATCAGGAAGTTTCCGAGCAAATAATGGATTCAAATGATTTGGAGAGAGAAAGAGGAATAACCATTTATTCAAAAAATTGTTCGGTAATGCATAATGATATAAAAATTAATATAGTTGATACACCGGGGCATGCTGACTTTTCATCAGAAGTCGAAAGAATTATTAAGACTGTGGATACGGTAATTTTGCTGGTGGATTCCATCGAAGGACCAATGCCTCAAACGCGATTTGTGCTTAAGAAATCCCTCGAAATAGGAATAAAGCCTATTTTGTTAATAAATAAAATCGACAAAAAAAATCACAGGGCAGAAGAAGTCGTTGATATGGTATTTGATTTATTCGTAGAATTGAATGCAAATGATGAACAGCTTGACTTCCCGATACTGTACGGTATTGCAAAACAAGGAATTGTTCAGTATGAATTAGATGAGGAAAGCCACAATATTAATCCCTTGTTTGACACTATTATAAATCACGTTCAGCCTTATCCCGACAGGGATGACGAAGATTTGCAGCTGCAGGTATCAACTCTTGCCTATGATGATTATATAGGCAGACTCGGCATAGGAAGGGTTACCGCCGGAACAATAAAAGAAGGCCAGATTGTTTCGGTTGCAAAGCATGACGGTACTGTTGAAAAGCAAAAAATATCTAATATTTATATATATGAAGGTTTAAAACGTACTCAGGTCAAAGAGGCGTTCAGCGGCGATATAGTAATTGTTTCGGGAATTGCCAATATATCTATCGGAGACACCATTTGCAATGAAAACAAAATTATACCGATGGAAACCATAAAAATTGAAGAGCCCACGATGTCAATGAATTTTTTAATCAATACGTCTCCTTTTGCAGGTTTATCAGGCAAATATGTTACAACCAGACATTTAAAAGCAAGGCTTGAAAAAGAGTTAGAAGTAAATGTGGGGCTTAGGGTTGAAGCTTTGGAAGGAGCCTTAGACGGTTACAAAGTGTCGGGGAGAGGAGAACTTCATTTGTCAATTCTTCTTGAAAATATGAGAAGGGAAGGTTATGAAGTTGCAGTATCAAGACCTGAAGTTATTCTTAAAAAAATAGACGGTATCGTTATGGAGCCGATTGAAAGAGTGATTGTAAATGTGCCTGAAATATATTCCGGCTCTGTAATATCAAAGCTTAATTTAAGAAAGGGCATTATGGTTTCAATGGTGCCTGACGGGAATTACGTAAAAATTGAATATTTGGTTCCTACCAGAGGACTTTTGGGTTATCGCACGGAATTGATAAATGATTCAAGAGGAGAAGGTACCATGGTGAGAGTATTTGACCACTATGAAAAATTTAAAGGTGAAATACCTCAAAGAATTAACGGAGTATTGATATCCAACGACCAGGGCGAAGCAGTTGCTTATTCATTGAGCAACTTGGAAAGCAGGGGAATTTTATTTATAAATCCGGGCGACAAAGTTTATGAAGGAATGATTATAGGCATGAATTCAAGGGGAGAAGATATTACTGTAAATCCCTGCAAAACAAAAAAACAATCTAATATTCGTTCATCGGCAGCTGATGATGCAATAAAATTATCACCTCCAAAAATAATGACTTTGGAAGCTGCATTGGAATTTATCAATGATGATGAGTTGGTGGAAATAACACCGGATGCCATAAGACTTAGGAAAAAATATTTAACCGAAATAGAAAGAAGAAAATATGCAAATAAAATAAAGACATCAAACTAATCTAAAACAGATATAGCAGATTGTGACATAGCGCAGTCTCCTTCACCAAAATATTTGCTCCCTATGGTCGCATATTTTGGGAAGTCGTTGCGAATGACCTACCATCCATTTCTCAGAAAAAGGACTCTGAGAAATGGGGTTAGGGCATCTTTACTCCGGATAATTCAAATTTTCATCTTTTATATTTAAAAGAACTTCGTTATAAAATTTAGCAGCTTCATATTTGGCCATATTTAAGTTCATATCCTGATAATTCCCGCACGATATCTCATCGGCTCCCGGAATATCTCCTTCATAATTCATTATGAATAAGAACATTTCCTTAATAATTTCATATACATCCAATGATGTCAAATTTCCGCTAAAAATAACATAAAATCCTGTCCTGCATCCCATAGGACCAAAATATATTGTGCGCGTGTCGTATACCGGATGATTTCTTAAAAATGTTGCACCTAAATGCTCTATGGTATGAAGCTCGGCAGTATTTATTACAGGCTCCCTGTTAGGCTCCTTCATTCTTATGTCAAATGTAGTAACAATNNCTATCATGAAATCCTTAGAAATCTTCAATAAAGCTCCATAAATTTAAATTTTCTCTGTAATCTAACTTTTTATTATGACCAATAATATAACAATTTATACTACATTCTCTCCAAGTGAGAAATGTTAGTAGACATTTAATATTGTTGACATAAGCATTTTATTAATAAACTTATGAGGATAAACTAGTGCACTTAGTGTAAAATAATTGTTGGACAAAGAAATAAAAAATATAGAGAATTAACCTCCATTTGATATAATAGTAGTTGACCAAACCACAACAAAGGAGGAAATTCTCTATGAATAACATTATACAACTGGTCGCACAAAAAGTTAAGAGGGAAATTGAAGAAAATTTGATAAAGGTGCTAGAAGGTAATACAGACTTAGATCATATCGTAGATTCAGTAGGAGAAATGGTAAATAGTATTGGAATAGATACCATTTCAGCCATAATAGGAGAAGTAAACAACATAATAAAAGACTCACCGGAAAGAAAAGGAAAATATCATGTACATAAAAAAAGTGTAAAAAGAAGTTTAATAACCAGATTTGGAGAGTTGGAATTTGAAAGAACATATTTTAAAAATGTTAAAGAAAACAGTTATGTACATATCCTTGATGAAATCTTAGGTATAGAAAAATACGAAAGAATAGAAGCAAATCTTAAAGGAAGCATCTTAGAAAAATCAGCTGATGTCAGCTACCAAAAAGCAGCGGAACTATCCACACCTGTAGCATTAACAAGAGAATCTGTAAAAAGAACAATCCGGGAAAATGGAACGATAGACAACTTAGAACTTGAAATTAAGGAGAAAGAAAAGAATAAGGAAGTAAATACCATATATATAGAAGCAGATGAAGACCATGTACCAATGCAAGTCGGTGATAATAAAATAATGAAATTAATNNATATTTTACAGGAGACATGAATTCCGAAGACCTGTGGACAGAAATAGCAACATATATTGATGATGCCTATGACTTAGAAAAAGTTGAGAATATTTATATAGCAGGAGATGGAGCAAGTTGGATAAAAGGTGGAACACAAATAATTAAAGATAGTAAATTTGTACTTGACCACTATCATTTAAGTAAATATATAAAAACCATAACTTCTCACCTAAGCAGCCTTGAAGAACCTGTTGATATAGATAAACCTTTATGGGAAAGTATTAGAAAAGGAAATAAAAAACTAACATCAGAACTAATAAATTTTGCAATAAAAGAAACACCTTCCGAAAAGAAGAAGGGAAGGATGAAACAAGCAAAAAACTATATATTAAATAATTGGGAAGGTATAATAAATCTATTTACGGAAGAAAAATATAGATGTAGCGCTGAGGGTCACGTTAGCCATATATTATCAGCAAGACTAAGCTCAAGACCAATGGGATGGAGTATAATTGGAGCAGATGAAATGGCGCGAATGAGAACCTACAAAGCTAATGGCGGCAGTATAAAGGAATACTATAGGAAGCTCAGAGCTGAAAGGAAAAAGGAAGAAAGAATCTTAGAACTTGATAAAAAAGTAGTAAAAGACATCAAGAGGACTTTTAATACAATTGATCCCGACATAATGATAGATATGCCATACATCAATAGAACAGACGGCAGGTGGCTTAAAAACATGATAAACTGTTCAGGATTTTAGAGTACTTCTATTTAGCTTGCTTTAGATTTTGAGCCTGAGGGGAACATAGCCACCCCAAAGGGGCTTGCCATTGATAATACAATAAATAAATGCTAAAATGCTTCATAACGAAGGCTGCAATAAATTAAGCTTGCTTTGAGTTTTTCGCCTTCGGGTAAAAATACATAAGCATTTATGTTTGTATTGTCAATGGTGGCTGTGAATTGAGAAAAACTAAAAAATTATTCAAATGACAATTACTCATTTATCAATGGAGATAATAAATTATTTTTTTCCAACAATTAATTGACACT
>DMWH01000116.1 GCA_003483345.1 Clostridiales bacterium
CTACTTTATTGACATCGATCCAGTATCGCCTTTACCATCTACAATTAAAGCTCCATAGTTTTGTTCCATAGCTCGTTTTATAAAATTACTTAGTAAAACTGTTTTTCCCGCTCCTGTAGTTCCTGCTATGAATACATGTTTAGCGGTATCAGGTAAATATATCTTCTTCTTAGATTTATTTGTTCCTATAAATGTACCATTTTTAATGTATTTTGCTTGTGTATCTTCTGTTATATCTGTAACGGACGCATTTAAACTTTTAATACCTGCTTGCTCTGCGTTCTTTCTTTTTTCAATTTTATTAAAAAAATAACCGGATAAAAACATAGCGGTTACACCTAATAGCAACCAATTGCCTGCACTAAAATTCTTATATACTGTAAACACACCCAATAAATTATGATGTATAATGTTGTTAATTGACGTTAGTAAATTGGTATATATGGTTCTAAACAGTGATATAATGATATTTATATCTATACAACATACAATTATCGTTATGACACTTGAACCACATAACACATATTTACTCTTGATGTTTAGAATATAAAATATACTTATTAATATAAATGCAATAGGAATTATCAGAAGCATTGTTATAATAATTACTGCCACAAGTATTATATTTATAGTCGTATTATCACTTCTCTTATAGCGTTTTGACAAACTCAACCACCTCGCTTAATGGTATGATGTCAATATCTGTGTAATTCTTACTGACTTTTTCGATTTGTTCTTTTACTTTTATACGGTCAAAAGGCGTAATCCATTTTTGCTCATCATAATTCAAATAATTATTCTTCATATTTTTATCAAGTGTATCATATTTTTTTGCGGTTAATTCAACCTCTACGCAATACTTTTTATCATTATGAACAAACGTAAAATTGGGTCTGTGTTTATTATTTCCAAACCCGTCTTTATGTTTTAACTCTCTTTCTGTTACTATAGTATCTCTGTTTATACAATATTTTTTTATAAAATATATTGCTGTATCTATCACATATATATCATGCTGTATTTGCTCAATTCTAACGGTTTGCGTTATATACTCAAGATTGAAAGCTTTTTTAGCTTTATGTGTCGCAAAATATAATCCCGGTATTCCATAAATTACATGCCTACGTTCTATATATTTTGCTTCAATCAGTTTTTTAGTCTGCGGTCACATGCTCGCTGACCTTGAAAGTCACATAATATTTTTATTTGTCTACCAAGCATAAAACGCCATTTTGTAATTTCATTCAAAATATTTAAGTCTCGCTCATTAAGCTGTATTGCTATTATAATCGCCTCCTTAGCTATTTTTCCGTCGGGGGTTTGACCTTCCCTTGAAAGAGTTAAGGGAACAAACGGCGGCAGGGGCAAACCTTTGCCATGGGGGATTGTGGAATTTGATACTTACTACTACATATCTATTCGTACTTGTCTTGCTTTATAACTTACTCACTATACTAACACAACACAAAAGTCTATTTTCATTCACTGATATATTTTAAATGGATAACTATACAAGTAGAGAGGGAGTGGTCACGGGTTATTTATAAGCCGTGACCACTCCCTCTCTACGGAAAAAATCGCTATTTTACTGGGTTTCTGAACTTTTGTGTTGGGTGGATGGGGTGTTCTGATGTAGACGGAATAATATTAGTCATATGCACTAATGCTAAATTGCTTCTTTATTTCAGCATTTAATTGATTAAAATTATCCATTCTATCATTGTTTTCTTCTATTAAAACATTTTTATAATGATAAGAACTAATAATTGCCTCCAATGATTTGATACTATCATTAATTTCTTTTATCAATTTGATAATATTTTCCAGCCTAAAAACAGATATCTTTTTTTGCGACCTTACTTTCCCAGGATTAATTTCAAAAACAAGGTTCAATATTTGTATCATTTTATATAATTCGGCAATAGCTTTATTTCTATAAAAACACATTTCTGTATAATAAAATATCCGCATATTTTTATCTTCATTATCATTGCAATTATTTAATAAATCTTGAAAAGACTTGCTCATCATAACATAGTAACATATCTCATTATCAAATGAATCAACACATCTTCTTATCCTCTGCTGCACTCTAATTGATTTGTTTTTTATATAATCAAATAATTGTACCAGCCAAACAGATGCAATCGATAAGATAGCAATTATTATAAGAATAAGTATATAAATCATCTTTTCTAGTTCTGTTACAAGAACTAACTGTTCAATAATAATTCCTATAAGGAGCAACAAAAATTCAAGGATAATACCTGTGTTAATTATTTTTGTATGTGCCGTGTTCCGAGCAATTTTCTCAATATATTTTTTAACTGAGAAATCCTGCCATCCGTTTGCGTGATAATTTTTCATATACTACTCCTCCTTACTTATGTAGGAGTTTATAGCAACCCCTACAATAAACTTATTGTCTGGACTGCTAAAAATATTCTTTAAATTTGTTTGCCTACTTCTTTTAGCTCTTTTAATAACTCTCGTGCTTTATCAGGATAATTATCAATCTTCTTATCGACCATTAAATTTAAAGAAGCGATAATATCACTAAATAATTCATTTATATAATTGCCTGAATTATCATCAAATATTATCTCTTGCTTAATAAAAATAATCATGTGTTCATTTTCGCTTACAGCTTCAATTATATTTCTAATATAATTGATATAATTGTTTTCGGATACTTTATATATATAATTATCTTCTATGTGTTTAACAGGAATGACTTTTCTTCTGTTTTGCAACAAATTCTTTACTTGTGATTTACTAGCGCTATCTATCCCTCTCATTATATATTTAATACCGCTACATCTGGTACCATCACCATATACTTGACCTATTTTGCTTAACAATTTATTCAATTGGTGATTATATCTCTTTTCTTCTCCACCCGGTGTTTTTAAATAAATTCCCATGCTTTCACCCCAAATTTAATATAATTTGAATACATAAACTTTCATAAAAGTATATCATTATTTTTTAATATATGCAAGCTCTATATATTAAAAAATATTATATTCGGTAAATTTCGACAAATATAATACAATTTTCAATTTATTATATGGCATATTTTGTTTAATAAATAAGAAGTAGATTTATGCATAAACTCTATTTTACAGCTGAATAATCAAGTATTCATATAAAACAATTGCATTTCATATAATATAAATGGTGATTATATGATAAAATCATACATTTATCAACAAAGTATTAAAAATTCTAATAATGAAACAAATCTAACAGATATTTCAAACTTTCATATTGATACTTCTTTATCTGAAACTAAAAGATTATCTATATTGTTATCTATGCTTAATAATCCATATCTTTTCAAAGTAAATAATGTTACGGTTCATGTTGGATATAACTCTTCAAACTCACTCAAACAAATATTTACTAATTATCTACTTTCAAAAAAATAAATTTTATGCTATAATCACAATGTGGTTATAGATAGAATGGAGGTTAAATGGGAAGACGTAATCACAATACCACAACAGAGAGAATATGGAAAACAGCAATATCTATTAGGTTATCAAAAGAAGATGGTAATAATGAAAGTTATTCAATTAAAGGACAACGACAAACAATCCAATATTATATTGATACAAGCGATGAATTATTTGAAGTGGTTGATGAATTTATAGATGACGGAGCTTCTGGAAGTGATACAGAACGTACAGATTTTCAAAGAATGTTGAAATTAATTGAAGAGGGTAAAATAAATTGTGTAATAGTTTGTGACTTGTCAAGATTATCAAGAAATTATGCAGAAACACGGTATGCTTTTAGAGCAATATTTCGTTTTAAAAAATGTTAGATTTATCAGTATTAATCTACCGCAATTAGACACATATAAAGACCCTCATTGTGTTAGCACCGCAAGTACACATTTGCAGAGTTTAATGAATGATAACTATGTATATGAGACTTCGATTAAAATTCGTGAAAAATTAGAGGTAAAGAAAAAGTTGGGGCTGTTTGTTGGGGCATTTCCACCATATGGTTTAAAAAGAAACCCCGAAAATCGACATCAATTACTTCCTGATGAAAATGTTGTTGATATTTGCAATGATATTTTGGATTGGATATATGAGGGAAAAAGCACTAGATGGGTGGCAATGAGGTTAAATGAATTAGGAATCCCCTGTCCCTCTGAATATAAAAAACAAAATGGTACTAAATATTACAATCCAAATGTTAAAAGTAATCCTTTATGGACAGCTAATGTCGTAAGTGAAATTGCAAAAAACAGAATGTTGATTGGAGATATGGTGCAATCAAAAGGAAAAATAAAAAGCCATAAAGTTCATAAATATGAAAGGAAGCCAAAAGATGAATGGATTATAGTTCCAAATACTCACCCTGCTGTATTTAAAAGTAGAGAAAAATTTGACATTGTTCAAGAACTATTTAAAAATGATACAAAATCCGCTACGGGAAAAAATACTATATATTTATTTGGGGGTATTCTTAAATGTGCGGACTGCGGAAAGGCTATGCACAGAAGCGTTACAAAAAATCATGTATACTATAAATGCAGAACATATAAAGAACAATCAAAGACAGCATGCACCATTCACTCTATAAGAGAAGATGAATTAGAGCAAGCTGTTTTAGCTGCTTTAAATATGCAACTTGCGCTGATAGAAAATATATCAGAAATGATAAATGATGTCAACAACTCATCAACTACAAAATCACATCTTGAGAAAACTAAAAAGGCTCTAAATACCAAATCAAATGAAATAGATAAAATAAACAGAATGAGAGATAATTTGTATATTGATTGGAAGAATAATATTATAACAAAAGATGATTATTATAGACTACGTATAAATTATGACGAACAATTAAAACAGGTTGAGCAACAAATAAGCTCTCTAAACAAAGAATTTGAGCTGTTAGCAAATGGTGTAAATGCAGAAAGTCCTGTTTTGACATATTATAAAGAACATCATAAAATAGAAAAACTTGAAAGAGATATTGTTATTAAATTTATAGAAAGAATATATATACACGAAAACAAGAAAATTGATATTATTTTTAGGTTTAGTGACCAAATAGCAAAATTAAAAACTATTGTTAAAGAAAATTGTAAATATACTTAAACTTTAATACAAGTTGTTCTTTTTTAATTGTCGCAACTGGTACACATAAAAAAGAACGATAATGATAAAATCTATAACCATACAAAACCAGTTAAAAAATTCATAAAAGGAAAAGTGATTTTAATGACAAATCAAGACTGTATTCGTTATTCAAGTATATCTCTTTTAAATTTGATTGAAAGAGGTGAAAAAATTAACGTTGATATATTAAACAGCGAATTATTGTTTTTATTTGATACATATAACGAAACTGAAATAGAAAAAGAAGTATTTTTCAGATTATAATTCATATTACCTACAAAATTATACGCAACAGCAAAATAGATGTTACAAATTATTGTCACATCTATTTTTTTCTATTGCAAACTGTGTTACTAAGGCAATATGAAATATTGCGTCAAGCAATAGCTTAACCAATAAAAATTAGTATAAAAGTACATACCATAAATTCAAGCCTGAGAACGGGGAGCTTGGAGCATCTCTGCGGTATTTATCGCAGCGGTACACAATGCCGGATGATGTAACAAAAGGTCTGCTTACCGATATAGGTACCGAAGAGCTGGGACATCTGGAAATGGTGGGAACTTTGGTAGCCCAGCTGTCAAAAGGGGCTCCTCCGAAGGAATGGCAGCAGATGGGGTCGTGGGAATACTATGCGGATAACGGCGCCTCGGTATCCCCGCAGAGCAGCCAAGGCTCACCGTTTAATGCGGCATCAATAGCGGTAACAGGAGATCCGCTGACAAATCTGTACGAGGATTTGGCTGCCGAACAAAAAGCGAGAGCGGTGTATGATAATATACTGCGGTTAAGCGATGACCCGGATGTTAATCAGGTGATAAAGTTTCTGCGTGAGAGGGAGATAGTCCACTTCCAGAGGTTCGGTGAAGCAAAACGGAAACTTACAAGTAGGAAAAAAGCCCATAGTTTACGCTGTTTTGCAGCACCAATAAAATACAAGAGTTATGATATTGAGCTATAAAAGGTATTGCTTTAACTGCAATGCCTTTTTTCTTATGACAAATTTTATGCGAAAGGATTTTCATAAATGAACACGAAAAAATCAAAACAGCTCTGCCCGATCTGCAAGACCGGGCAGGACACATATTTGTTGGACAGCCGCAATCCGTTTTGTCCGCACTTGCATTGTCATGACGGCAAAACCTGTACGGCATATGTACCGCTTGAACATTCAGACGGAGGGAATGACAATGATAGCCGCAGGACGCGCGGACAAAGAAAATAATGCAGAGTAAAAGTGTTGAGATGTAAAAGTCTTGACGCTTTTTTCATTTCATCGAAAGGAGGATTTTTGTATGGCAGTTTTCAGAATCAACAAAACCCGCGACTATACCGTGATGAGCAACTACCACTTGAAAGATACCGGCTTGACCTTAAAATCTAAAGGACTGCTTTCCATGATGTTATCCTTGCCGGAGGAATGGAATTACACCACAAGAGGGCTTGCAGCAATCTGCAAAGAAGGCGTTGACTGTATAGGTACAGCCTTAAAAGAATTGGAACGCACCGGATATATCAAGCGGAACCGTATCCGTAATGACAAAGGGAAAATAGTAGATACGGAATATGTCATTTTTGAAAAACCACAGGAAAAACCTGATATGGAACAGCCATATACGGAAAACCCGTATATGGATAAACCGCATACGGAAACACCGGGTACGGAAAACCCCGCGCAATTAAATACTAATATATCAAATACTAAAACATCAAGTACGAATGTATCAAATACTTATCCTATCAAATCTTATCAAAAAGAGGAACCGCCTGCACAATGCGGCGGAGATAAGATAGGATATGATGAGATGAGCGCATACCGGGATTTAATCAAAGAAAATATCGAGTACAGTATTTTATCCGTCAAGCTGAAACAGGATATTCCCATGCTCGATGAAATTGTCGATCTCCTGACCGAAACGGTATGCACGAAAAAAGACAGCTTAATCATTGCCGGGGACGTTTACCCGACGGCGGTTGTAAAATCAAAACTGCTGAAGCTGGACGCCGGGCATATCGAGTATGTTATCGACTGTATGAAGTCCAACACCACGGAGGTGCGCAATATCAAAAAGTATCTGCTTGCGGCGCTGTTTAACGCGCCCTCTACAATGGACAGCTACTATACCGCGCGGGTGAATCATGATTTGTACGGACATGAATAAATCTACATACAAAAAATACAGGCCGCCCTAAATTACAGCTTAAAAAAAAGCGCTTTTTGAAAAAATGAATTTTACAAGGAGGAAAACGAAAAGATGAAAACCAGAAACAAGACAAAATCCGTTTTATCGGCTCTGCTGGTGGCAGTTTTGCTCATTGGCAGCGTGCCGCAAGTGACTTATGCCGCACAGGTGAACGAATACACCGATCCTGCGGATAACTGGCTGAAAGCAAACGGCAGGACGAACGAGCTGGATATGAACGCCACAACCACTTACGAGACGGGCTATTGCACCGTATGCCAGCGGGACACGCTGGGCCTTACCTACCGCGTGCCGGAATATACCCGGTCGGGCGAAACAGCCTTAAACCGCGGCATCCGTTATTCGGACGGAACCTTAATCGACGGCGTTGGCACGGGTAATTTGGACGACGGCACGCCTGGCATTGACGCCTTCTATACAGGATACCAATGGACGAAAAGCGTGTGCCAAACCTGCGGCACGCTTAACAGCGTTGACGGCGAGGACGCATACAGTTTTAATAAAAACGTATATATCCTTTACCCCTGCGATAACAATTTTTTCTTTGATTTTGACAATACGGAATATGAGCCCTACAATGAAACCTACCATACGACGGTTTTGAAAAAGGGACAGTATTGCCAATTCTGCAAGGGCACGCAGGCAAGAGCCAGCGAAAGCCAACAGCGTCATAGCTTTACTGAAACGATTGACGCCCAGCTTGGAAACAGCCGCTTTTATGTTTCGGAAACCTGCGGCGACTGCGGATATGAAACAAGCGAATATCTAACGGCGAAAAGCGTTGTCAGCTCATACTATGGGACGGAGGACGGGAACGCGCATACCGTAACCGTATCGGATTTATCGGACAGCGGCGTACATACCTCTATCCGCTACGGGACAAGCGCGGGAAGATGCACTCTCACCTCCGCGCCCAATTACACCGAAGCCGGATATTACCCGGTTTACTACGAGATTGACTATCAGTATGACAACAAGAACATGACGGAAAACGGGGTCAGCTATGTATGGCTTTTGGAGGCAGAAGGCGACACGGTGATTATCCTGCCGCCGATGGGTTCGGAAAAAAACCATACGCATGATTACCGCTATGTAGAAACCATCGCCCCGTCCTGTACGGATTTAGGGTTTGAATATTGGCAGTGCGACGGCTGCGGCAGGCTGGAAAAGCGGAATTACACGCTTGCAGCGGGGCACAGCTACGAGGATATAACAATCCGTGAGGCGAATTGCAAGCAGGGCGGGCTTGTGCTGACGATGTGTAAAAAGTGCGGCGATTTTCACGAAACAACCACGCCCACAGGAGCGCATACATATACCACGAAAGTACACAACCCCACTTGCCGGGAAATCGGATATACTGAACATATTTGTTCTGTTTGCGGCAATAATTACATCACCGATATGACAGCCTTAATTTCCCACGCCTACGAACGCATTACCAAAGCGCCGACCTGCACCGAACAGGGCTATACCACTTCAACATGTACCATGTGCGGCGCAAGTTATGTATCCGATTACACCGAGCCGACAGGCCATAGCTGGGATGAGGGAACCGAGGTAACAAGCCCCACTTGCACCGGGGAAGGCGTGATTGAGTATCATTGTCAAAATCAAGGCTGCAATGAAAAGATGATAAAAGCGGAATCCGCAACGGGCCACACACCGGGTGCGGCGGCGACCTGTACCCAGCCGCAAGTTTGCGAAAAGTGCGGCACGGTTTTAGAATTGCCAAAGGGACACAGCTATGAAACGGAAGTTATCGCCCCCACTTGTACGGCAATGGGTTACACCATATATACCTGTGCCGACTGCGGCGACAGCCACACAGCGGATTACACGGACAAAGCAGAACACAGTTATACAGCAAATTTAACCGAGCCG
>DMWH01000220.1 GCA_003483345.1 Clostridiales bacterium
TTATGTAGTTATATATCATAAAACGAAAGATTATATTCTCTGTACCAATCCATCAATTCATATCATTGATTTTTGCAGTACTTCTAGTCCTTGATACAGACAATTTGAATCAAGATCTTCTTTTGTATACTCAGGAATAAGTGTATAAGATGAAAGCCCGTCTAAAATTTCAAGGGTTAATTTATTTTCATATTTTCTAAAGGAAGGATCTAGTTCTTTTCTGATGCTGTCGCAAAGATAATTTGCTGCTTTTGTCATTTCGAGAACAAGTCGTTCGATCAAGCAAGTTTCGTGTTCATATTTTTTTAGGTCTTGGTGATACAGAGGATTAAACTCGCCACGATTTCTATAATATCTCTCATAAACCATTACATCACTGTTATTCCTTAAACTTGACGCATGTTGATCGTATACGCCAATAAAATCACTCAGTATCCTTGAAATATTCAAAAAAGCATTTTTAACCTGCGGGCAGGCATCCGGCCAAATTTTCGAATGAAGATCGATGTTAATCTCTTTAAGAGTGAAGTCATAAAATCTGTAACTTATCATTGGGTCTGTTGAACATAAATTTGATGCCCAGGTTGTCCAGCCATTTATGTTTATTCTTTCGCAGAAGTCAGTTACAAAGTTTTTATAAAATTCTTTATCAGGATCAACGACTTCGGTTCCATTTTCAGTGCCTATCCCGAGCGACTTGATATCGGATCTTACAGTTTTACAAAGAGACTTCTTCAATCTCGCTTCAAAGTCATCCAGACCATCATATTCTTCATAGAAAACCGTATTCTTGTACCTCTCTTTTAGTTTTTCGATTTTCGCTATATCGTTGTCTTCTTTCAAAATTTCACTTCTGTCGATTTTACTCTTGCAAAAAAAGAGCATCCCTGACTTGTTGGCAGCTATATGGCGATCAATTTCCTCCACTGTTGCACATGGATAATTATAGATCGGTAAGCCAAATTTATTTTTAAAGATCCCAATCAGGCAATCAGCATCGCTAAGCAGTTGTTCGTTTATTGCATCTTGTGGTGTTGAATGCAGCACGGAACATGCGTGTTTCTCCCATCTAAGATCTTTAAGGGAGACTTTTTCTGACGATGAATTGAGTTCGTTCCATTCTTTTATTACCTTCGAAGCTATTTCTCGTTCCTCCAATGTATCGCTCGGTGAAGCAACAAATATTTTATACACAGTCACCGTCTCAGGCATAGTGTTCAACTCCGAAATTACTAAATATTTTAAATTGACATGTTATTTATATCTTAGTTTTTAAAAAATATACATTACATCCTAAACCCAAAATAAACCACATAATCAAACCAAATGAAAGGTGGTTCTGAGTTAAAGCAACCTCAAAAGTTTGCTGAATCAACATTGCATATAAAAACAAAATAATAATTTTAGACTTATAGTAACTTTTGTTTAAAGTTATTTTATTGAATATTAAAAAAATTATAAATAATAATAAAAATAATCCAATAATACCTGACTGTAAAACAATTTGGAAATATAAATTATGGGACGAAAGAGATGTAGAAAATATATCTGAAGGGGACTTATCGAGGCCATAGCCTATCCAAAACTTATCGCTTATTTCAGAAAGAATATTTGCCCAAATAATTTGCCTTCCGGAAAAAAAAGTTTTATTAGTATATTCAACAAATATTTTGTTTAGGTTTATTCCAAAGTCTGTAAAGTACAAAACAGGATAAATTACTGAAAAACAAAACACAAAAAATATTATTGTAAAAAAGGCAAGTTTTGAAAAACAAATACATTCTAACTTAGTCTTAGAAATAAAAAATATTGAAAAAACTATCATTATTGAAAGCAAGGCCGATCTGCTGTTTGAAAAATATACTATCAAAACCATCAGTAAAATCATTATATAGTTAAAATATTTCATTTTATCAATTAATAAGACATAAATAAAAATTAAACACATAAAATACATACCTATTGCGTTGCCATTAAAACCAAAAATAAAGTTTTGTGTTGGTGAATTTAAATATGTGTCGATAATAAAAACGATACTCAAAATATGTATTAAAGTTTTTACCAATGTAACATCATTTTTTGAAACACAAAACGAATATCCTGTCATAAAAAGAATAAAACAGCAAATTAACTGAATTATTTTAGCAAGGCTTGAAATATTTGCTTTATAAATATAAGACAAAATAATAAAATATACAATCAAACAAATAAATGAAATTATTATATTATTTATACCATAGAAGTCCAACCTTTTGCTCCAAATTAATAAAGAAAGGACGCTAATAGAAATATACACCATAAATAAAATTAATGCAGATTTAATCGGATTTGGAAAAATTGGAACTAATGCCAAAATAAAAATTAAAATTATTTTATTAAAATAAGATTTAACTTCTTTCTCTAAAATATTCAGCATTTTTTTATATTTATGTATGCTGAAAGCATCTTAGAATACGATGCTTCCCAGCTATATTTATAATTGACTCTTTCAATACCGGAAAGTCCCATATTTTTCCTCAAGCTCTTTGAACACAGAAGATCATTTAAAGCTACCATTGCTTCTTCTGGATCATTTCTTGGTACAACAATACCTGTCACGCCATCTTCTACTACCTCGGGAAGTCCTCCGGCATCTGACACAACGACAGGAAGGCCGCATGCGGACGCCTCAAGAATGGCAACACCAAAGCTTTCGCTTTCGCTTTCGCTTAATGCCACATATATGTCAAATGAATGCAATACCTCCGGCACTTTATCGTGAGGTATTCTGCCAAGAAATTCACATCTGTTCCCTATCCCCAAATCATTTGCTAACTGCTCAAGTTCTTTTCTCTGTGGTCCATCCCCGGCTATAACAAGCTTCAGATCCTCATTCGGAGATACTTTGTCCAACAACAAAGCAAAGGACTTTATTAAAGTGCTTATTCCATACTTTGGGGCAAGAGTTTTAACGGTTCCAATAATCCTTACCTTATCAGAAAATTCTTTCTTTGGGGTAAATTTATTAGTATCAATACCAAAAGGGGTAACAAATATTTCTTTGGGTTGCTTAAGCAGCTTTTCTGTCTGTTTTTTCATGAC
>DMWH01000299.1 GCA_003483345.1 Clostridiales bacterium
TTGAAAAGCATGAAGAGCAATGGGCTTTCCAGTGCTTATGTTGTAGGCGAGCACATGCAGTTCCAGGGCTTGATTACGCTGGAAAATGCGCTTGCCGTACGTGCGGGTCAGTTGAATTTTGAAGAGGCAATTATCAAGGATATTCCGGTTATCAGGGACATCAATACACCTATTGCTGATGTAGTTAATTTGGCGGCAAATGCAAGATTTCCGTTGGTGGTTGTAGCTGATGACGGAAGTTTACAGGGCATCGTCAGCAAGGCCGCAATTTTATCCTCTTTTTCTGGATAGTAATGATGAATAGAAAATGGACCGCAATTACTCGCCAATAATTGTCCATACAGATAATATGCTCTAAAAAAGGACTTTCGAAAAACTATATAGTATAATTTAATTGAATAATTATTTGATTTCAGTATTGATTTGATGGAGATGAATATGGTCATTAAAAAGATTGGCTTCGGAAGATTGTTGAGAGAATTTATGGACATTAGCCATATTAAAGTACCTCAAATATCCAAAGTAACAAAATATGAAATTTCAACAATCTACAAATGGCTTAATGGTGAGAGATTACCAAGTCAGAGCAATATTAACGAAATTGTGGCAACTTTGAGTGAATATTTTGCAGGCAGGGAAGAAAGGACAATGAAGCTGATACATTCTCTTGTCGATAAGCAGAATATAGCTCACGGAGCAGCCCCTGTAAGTGTGCTGGACAGACATGCAATTGAAGAAGTTTTATTCAACGCGTTTGATTTTTCACTTAATGAAAGAAAGCTGATAAACCATAAAAATGATAATATTCCATCTTATTTTAAAGAATGCCAAACTTTTTTCATGGTATCTTCTTATAGTGATTTGGTTAATGCTTATATACATTTTTTTGATGAGTTAGCAGCGAAACCTACGGAAAACAAAAATATCATAGTTGTTACAGGTACCTTTGATGAATATGCCGTAATTTCAAGAAGTTCACGCATTTTGCTTGAGAAGATGGCCAAGCTTACACAAAACGGTTATAAGATTGAATGGGTATTGTTGTTAGATAAGAATATACATAGAAACAGCAACGTCTTACAGGCTTTGATCAACGTATTGAGTTTTATGGGTAATGGTCTTGTTAGTATTCGTTTTGCTGAAAAGAGTTATGCAACGAATTTTTGCGACAAGGTATTTATTGCGGCGGAGAGCGTTGCAGCAGAAACTATTTCCGTTTCTACAATTGCTCCGGAGGCTACGTTCATTACTTATGACAGAAATATTGTTGATACCCTTTATTCCGCATATCAAGGGAGATTACCTAATCTGAAACTTGTTTTTGAAGAAATAAATATTTATGACTTTGAAAGAAATTTCAGCTCCCTGACCGGCGGACGCTTTTGTGCTTTGTCCCGTAGCATGTCTATTCATTTGCTGCAATTAGATTTTTTACTGAGTGGCAAAATGGGAACAAGACTTGCAGAAGTAGTAAAGAAAATCAAATCAAACATTCATATTTGGAAACAGTATGAGTTTGCGACTAAGGAAACATACCACATATTAAATATAGAAGGGCTTAATAAGTTCGTAGTTGAAGGGGAAATATTGATCGGTGAACAAATTGTCTATTGTCAGGTGGCAACCAGGATTGACGTTTTGGAAAACATTTTGGATTCGGTAACCAACAATATTTTTTATAAGCTTGTTTTGTATAATGATAAGGATGATGAGGTTGCCAGCCAAATAAAGAATATAATTATCTTTAATGAGCATAATGCTTGCCTGCGTTTAAAGAATACTAAATATGGTTGGCTAAGGTTAAATGATGAATATTTTGTAGCTGGCTTGGAAAGCTATTTCAACACTGCATTTACAAAATTCTATAAGGAGAAAATAAATAGCAGGGAAGGTTTAGTAAAGCTATTAGAGAACAACATTAAGTGGTTGAAGTCACAGCAGAATTTATGAGAATCAAATAGTTTAGAATACAAGAAGGTCTTGGCTTTTGCCAAGACCTTCTTTTTATGGACGCAGTTTGGACAAAAATATTTGTCCAAGAATTGTTATGGCGTACTTAAGAAATGATTGTTTTAATTTGGTAGACTAATTAGCAAAGATAACCAAATCTTGCTTATTGGGGGTGAGTAGTAATAGCTGCCATGAAAGACTCGCTTTTTGACTTGTTTAATACTGAAAGCATTTTTTCATTCAAGGGAAGATGCAGCCGTAAGGAATGTCTATTTAAAGTATTGATATCCAATGCATTTGCCATAAGTTTTGTATATCTGACAAAAAATGTGTTCGTCACTGAATTATTATCTGCCCTTTGTATCATGATGCTTTTGCCTATTTGTTTTTTTGGTGTGCCAGTATTGTCAGGCGACTGCATGATATGGAGATGACAGGCTGGTGGGTGCTTTTACTGCTTGTCTTTAAAATACTATTTATCGGCGGGCTTTATGATTATCACTTCATGCCGAAGGACATATTTTTATCTTTGCTGCTTATTGAAATTGTTCTGATGCTATATATTTGTGTTTCTGCAGGCAGCAGCCGCTTTAATAAATAAATGGCCAAAGGGAAACGGCCAGAGGGGACAGTCCCTTTTGGCCGTTTTGTTTGGTCGCAAGTAATATAATGTTATATAGAGTTATTTTAAATTGGAAGAAGAGCTGATATTAGTGTCTAGACAAAATCGAGTTAAAAGTGGTTCTGGTTTTTATCACGTTATGGTAAGGGGAATTAACAAGAACGATTTATTTTTGGAAGACGAAGATAAAGAATATTTTCTTCAAGTTTTGGCGGATAAAAAAGAACAGTGCAATTTTTTGCTGCCTGCTTATTGTTTGATGGATAATCATGTACATATGCTTATAAAAGAGCAAACAATTGGGTTGCCGGATATTATGAAAAGAGTAAATGTATCTTATGCTGGTTACTTCAATAGAAAATATGACAGAGTAGGACCATTGTTCCAGGGTCGCTATAAAAGTGAGGATGTTGAAGACGAACAATATTTTCTTGCTGTAGCCAGGTATATACATCAGAATCCGATGAAAGCAGGTATGGTTTCTGCGCCCGAAGCGTATAAATGGAGCAGCTATAGGGATTATATAAACATTGAACGGCAGAACAAACTTGTTGACACAGAAAGTATTCTTGAATTGTTTAGCTGCAAACGAGGTAACGTTTCTAAAGAATTTAAAAATTTTATGGTTCAAGAAGATCAAAGAGACTTTTTGGACGTGAAGAAAAAGAACGATTTTTTGCGTGTGGGCAAAGATATCTGGATCCATTTGATGCCGTTGGACATGCCTGAAGAAGATAAAGTAAGATTGTTGAAAGAGGAAACAAATCTTTCAGCCAGGGAGTTGTCAGTTGTAACGGGAATAGGGAGAACTAAAATATTGTATCTTTTGAAATGAGCAAGAGCGGCCAAAGGGGACTG
>DMWH01000207.1:0-3385 GCA_003483345.1 Clostridiales bacterium
AAAATATTTGACATTTTTTAAATTAGACATATAATAAATCTGTTAATAATAAATCAAAACTTAGTAGTGGAGGAAAAAATGAAAATTATAATAGTCGGCGGAGGAAAAGTTGGCTATACATTGGCTCAACAATTATCAACCGAAGATCACGATATAACATTAGTAGACAATGATGCCGACGTGTTGACACATGCAGACGAAACACTTGATATTATGTGTATCAAAGGTAACGGAGCAAGTGCAGAGATATTAAAAAGTGCAGGAATATATGAAGCTGACATTTTATTGGCAGTAACAGACAGTGATGAATTAAATATGATTTGCTGCGTTATTGGAAAAAAATTAGGAGCAAAGCATACTGTTGCAAGAGTTAGAAACACTGATTATTCCGATGAATATAAAATGTTAAGAGAAGAACTTGAATTAGATATGGTAATTAATCCTGAAATGGAAGCAGCAGCTGAAATAGCTCAAATGATTCAGTACCCTTTTGCTGCAGATGTTGAAACATTTGCCAATAACTTGATTGAATTGGTTGAATTCAGAGTTTTGGAAACGGACCCCATAATAAATCAGAATCTTTTTGAGCTAAACAATCATTTGCCTTCAAAGGTATTATTTTGTTCAGTAATGAGAGAAGAAGAGGTCTTTATACCAAAGGGGAATTTTGCATTTATACCGGACGATTTAGTTCAGGTTATAGGGGAAAGAAGCAACATCTCAAGTTTTTTCAAATATTTAGGCAGAAACTCAAATAAAGCTAAAAATGTTACAATAATTGGCGGTAGCAGAACGGCAATTTATTTAACCTGGTTTCTTGAAGACTTGGGTTTGAATGTAAAAATAATTGAACTTGACAAGGAAAGATGCTTATTATTAAATGATGTACTAACACAAGCATTGATAATTCACGGAGATGGTACTGACCAGGAAGTTTTGGATAATGAAAACATCGAATCAGCTGATGTTATTGTTGCATTAACTGACAGGGACGAAGAAAATTTAATAAGCTCTCTTTATGCGCATCAATGCGGTGTACCAAAAGTAATTTTAAAAATAAACAGACAAAATTATTTTCCGATAGTCCAAAAATTAGGACTTGACAGCATAATAAGCCCTAAGTTTATTACTGCCACCAATATATTAAGGTATATTAGAGCACTGAATAATTCACAGGGTATCGCAGTTGAAAAACTGTACAGGATACTTGACAATAAGGCTGAAGTTGCTGAATTTACAGTCAAATACTCTCCTGATTTAACTGATATTAAATTGCAGGATTTAAACCTGAAAGAAGATGTTTTAATAGCTGCGATTTTACGCAATAAAAAAATTATCATTCCTGGCGGAAGTGATGTAATTAAAGAGCACGACAAGGTTATAGTGGTTACAAAGACCGGATTTATAACCGACCTAAACGAAATATTGGTATAGCGATATAGTCTCATGGATTGGAGGCAAATGTGAAAGTTAAGATAGTACTTAAGGTACTTGGAATAGTTTTATTTTGGGAAGCTGCGTTAATGGTTCCTTCTTTACTTATATCAATAATTGACAACTCATATGAAATTAAGGCTTTCATTATAGCAATATCAGTTACTGCCTTAACAGGTTTTCTCTTGTCAAGATTTAAATTAGTTAAACCGGAAATGCGAAAAAGAGAAGGTTATGCAGCAGTTGCATTAAGCTGGCTTGTAATGTCTCTTTTTGGTGCTCTTCCCTTTTATTTAAGCGGCTCCATACCGTCTTATATTGATGCCCTGTTCGAAACAGTTTCAGGGTTTACTACAACAGGCTCAAGCATTGTGCGTAATGTAGAAATTATGCCCAGAGGGTTATTGTTTTGGAGAAGCTTTACTCACTGGATAGGCGGTATGGGTGTTTTGGTATTTACAATGGCTTTAGTCCCATCTATAGGAGGGCATCCGGTATTTTTAATGCGTGCCGAAAGCCCCGGCCCCTCACCGGGAAAATTGGTTCCTAAAATAGGAGAATCGTCTAAAATTCTATATATAATCTATACAGTTATGACTGCCATTCTTGTTATATTATTGATTCTTGCCGGTATGCCTGTATTCAATTCATTTATTTATGCTTTTGGAACGGCGGGAACGGGAGGCTTTTCCATGGATAACTTGAGTGTGGGAGCATACAACAATCCTTGGATTGAGTGGATTATTACAATAGGTATGTTTTTATTCGGAGTTAACTTCGCTCTATATTACCTTCTAATCAGAAAAGAATTTAAACATATTTTTAAGAATGAAGAATTCAAGCTCTACTGCTTTTACGTAGTCCTGGGAATAGCACTCGTTGTAATTAATGTAATGCCTAAATTTGATTACAACTTTTTTGAAGCATTAAGACATTCTGCTTTCACGGTTTCTACCTTGGTTACAACTACAGGCTACTCAGCGGTGGATTTTAATTTGTGGCCTATGTTTTCAAAGTCAGTGCTTTTAACCTTAATGATTTTTGGTGCCTGCGCAGGCTCAACGGGAGGCGGGGTTAAATCAGTAAGAATATTAGTACTTATTAAAACTTTATATTATGAAATCAATCATACAATACATCCAAAGTCTGTACAAAGAATTAAAATTGACGGCAAGGCCTTAGATGATGATACTTTAAAAAGTATCTTAATATTCTTTTTTGCATATATTTTTATAATAATACTATCCGTTATTATCGTTTCTCTGGATAATTTTGATTTTATGACATCATTTTCGGCAGTAATAGCAACTGTCAGCAATATAGGACCCGGTTTTGAAGTTGTAGGCCCAATGGGAAATTATGCAGACTTTTCTTATCTGAGCAAACTCATTTTTATTGCTGATATGATACTTGGAAGGCTGGAAATAATGCCGGTTATCGCTTTATTCTCACCNNGGTACCCTTCTTCCTTTTTTGTCATATAAATATTCTCTTCTCATAAATTTAAATATAGACAAATTATGAGAGGTAGTATTATGGAAAATATTTTAAAAAAGATTAATTTGGTATTTGCTGCAGCAATAATAATCATAATGCTGGTAAGTATTTTTATGAACTTAACCAGGACTGCAGAAACAATTGATGCTGCAGGTGAAAATAAGATTGAAAAAATAAAAATACTTATAGACCCGGGGCATGGCGGAGTAGACCAAGGAGCAAGCGGTGATATGAAAATCGGAGAAGCCCCCATTAATTTAGCCATATCCAAAAAACTTATGAGTTTTTTGGAAGGAAGCGGATTTGAAGTTGAAATGACAAGATATGATGACAGCGGTCTATACACAGAACTTTCCGGCACAATCAGAGACAAAAAAAATGAAGATTTAAAAAACAGAGTTGAACTAATAAATAACTCAAATGCAGATTTGGTAATATCAATACATTTAAATTC
>DMWH01000207.1:3402-4894 GCA_003483345.1 Clostridiales bacterium
CCTCAAATTAAAAAGGGCATAAAAATAATGGATGATGCTAAGGTTCCGGTGATTTTAATCGAGTGCGGATTTTTATCAAACAACAGCGAAGAAAGAAAACTAATATCGGAAGATTATCAAGAAAAAACTGCTTGGGCTATATATACAGGTTTACTTAAATATTTAAATGAATTATAATTAATCAATAAAATTAAATACACTTTCCGTTGCGGGATGGAATAGTGTATTTTTTTTGTAATATTATTGAAAAAAATGTGAAAATTTTAGAGATTTTCTAAATAAATGTTGTAATTCTAATAGCAATATATTATAATTAATTAACAATACTTGGAGGATAAATATGAGTTTCGAAGAAATGGAGCATTTTTTAAATAATATTAAATCTGTTCTTTCATCTAAAGTTATAATCGATTCAAACAATGAAATCCGCGAAATACATGTACTGGCTGACAATAGCAGACATTCCAAGCAAATTGCAAGAGATATACGCACTGCACTGCTTTCGAAGTTCAATGAAGATGTTGATTATAAAATAATAAGCGTAGCACAAATAGACAAAAATATGTCCTTCAACTCGGATTTTAGACTTTTATACGAAGGTTATATAAATGAAACAACTCCGGAAAAAATTAAAATAAAAACTAAACTCACCTGGGATGGCAAAGAATTTATAGGAGAAGCCGAGGGCTTTAAATCAGATAAGCAATCCCTGATAGTAGCTGCAAGATCAACCTTGGATGCAATCAGACAAGCTATTGAATTTGATTGTTTCATTTTAGAAGACATTCAATATACCAAAATAGCCGGAGAAAAAGCTCTGATTGTTGCAATTAATCAGATTAATAACGGCAAAGAAAATATTTCAGTCGGTGCATCAATTATTGAAGATAACCAAATTGATTCTGCAATAAAAGCAACATTAAATGCAATTAACAGAAAAATCTGTTTATTGATAAAAGATTGATAGGGCTGACCCTTAACATCAAATAATTATTTAAAGAATTAGCGTAGCGAAACCTTCCTGTTCTACTAGCGAACTGAGCAGAGAATATCTGTGGAGGTTTCAGATGAAAAAGTTATTTCCTATATTAGCAACAATAGTAGCAATGGTATTAGCTGCCGGCGCTGGATTTAGCTGGGTTTAGTCAGTAATTTATCAGGTCAGCCCTTCATATAAAGGATGAAAAATGATTAATAATAAGCAAAAAAAAGAAAATAACATTAAACTTTATACATATATAATTTTTCTTGCGCTTACTGCAATAAAACTGATGCATTATTTGTTTAACAACTATACAATAAGCGATTATGTTTTGCTTATTGTTTTTTCAATATTAACAGCTATAGCTGAAACATTTCTGATACTATTGCCAAAAATAGGCGGCGTATCGGTCAGTTTTGCACTCACCTTTTCTGCAATATTATTGACCAACCCATTAACGGTATCAATCATTTCAGCAATAGGAATGATATTAAGATGTCCTTATGTAGA
>DMWH01000273.1:0-483 GCA_003483345.1 Clostridiales bacterium
CCCAAACAAATTTTCCACTATATCAATTTTTGATAGTCCGTACAACCCCCAGTTTAAAGCTCCTATAATTATAAGAATTGAAGCTATTGCAGTAATTATTCTCATAGTTCCTCCTCAATATTGCATAATATTAATACATTATATTTTAGGAGTTATGAAAATATGTACAAAGCTTAAATATTTTTATTTAATTTTGAATATTTCTGACAATTCATAATACACTCCGGATTCATCGTTTGAAAAGCGCGAAATAGAATCTGCAGCCTTCTTTAATTCGTCGGTTGCATTTTTCATAGCTATTCCAAGTCCTGAGTTTTTAATAAGTTCAATATCATTATTGTCATCTCCGATGGCAATTACTTGATTTGCATCTATTCCCAGTCTGTCGATATATTTTTTTAATGCACACCATTTACACCCATTAATATTTAGCAGTTCTAATAACGACCAGCTGCTTATGTTTTGATTGAGTATTATATTGAA
>DMWH01000273.1:538-1419 GCA_003483345.1 Clostridiales bacterium
TAATTTTCACATTCGTAAATAATGTCATATCCTTGATTGTATTCATCAACATGAATTATCGGATTTAAATCATGCTTTAAACCTAATTCATATATTCTCTCAAATGTAGAAAAATCCAAATAATTGCTTTCAATAAATTCGTCATTCACATAATGCCTTACAACCGCACCATTATTTGCTAAAATAACCGGCTCCGTAAATTTAAGCCTTTCTATTAAAGTTTTAGCCATATAATAATTTCTGCCTGTTGCTATAACAATATGTATGCCCCTTTTATGAAGTTCGATAAGTATATGTGCATTTTTATCACTTATTGTTTTTTCGCTATTTAGAAGAGTACCGTCTAAATCCAATACTACCATTTTGTATTTCATTTTAGTCTCCTGCTCTGTACTATTTTTAATTATACTACAGAAAACAAAAAAAATAAACAGAATGATTACAGCATAATGATACTGTTCATCATCCCGAGCGTAGCAAAGATCTCATAAGATTCTTCGAGCTAAAGCTCTCAGAATGACAATAATGTTATTCATAGGATTACAAAAGCCGGGATTTCTCCCGGCTTAGTTAATGCTTATTATATTATGTTATTCTTCTACATAAGAATACATAAAGTATTTATATCCTAATGGGCTTGCAAAAGCACCTTGAAGATCTGTGCTCTTCATGAAAATATCTGTATAGTAGTAAATTGGGCAAATAGCTCCTGTTTCCATCAATATATTTTCAGCTTCATGCATTAAAGCAAATCTTTCTTCAGGATCTTTAGAAGCTTTAACTTCGCTGATTATCTTATCATATGATTCTGCCCAAGTTTTGCCGCCTTCTCCCTTGTAAGTGTAACCTGCATATGTTGCATGCTCGCCCTTGCCAAATTG
>DMWH01000273.1:1445-6948 GCA_003483345.1 Clostridiales bacterium
CCATTTTTACGAGTGTTAAGGAAGGTTGCCCATTCTTGTTTTTCAATTGTCATGTTAATTCCATATTGTGCAAAAGTAGCTTGCAGATTTATGGCAATTGCTTCATGGCCTGTTCCTTCATTTGTTAAATAAGCAATTGTCGGGAATTCTTTTGAAACTACGCCATTTTCATCCACAGTGTACAATCCTGTTGATTCTGCAACTTCTCTTAACAAAGCTACAGCTTCTTCGCAATTCTTTTCATAATCATCCGGGTCAACGCTGTAATATCCTGCTCCGTCTCCTTTAGGACCATTTTTAGCTATATATTCTGTTTTTCCATCCGGCTCTGTTAATCCCATAGGTACAAAACCTGCTGCCGGTACCTGACCTGCCTGGCCGATTTCTTCAACTATATAAGTTCTGTCAATCATAAGACCAAGAGCTTTTCTTATTTTCGCTTTGTCAGCTTCACCGAAAGCTTTGAAATTCTCATCATTTACGTTGAAAGAAACATAGTATGTTCCAAGTTGTCCTTCTATAAAGAATTCATCAGGATACTGCTCCTGCAATGATTTAATTTCATCATTTGGAACTTGGTCGATGAACAAGTATGAGCCGTTCTGGAAGTTTGCTAAAGTTGAAGTATCATCATCATTAAATGCAAATACTAATTCATTTGTAATTACGCGGTCTGCATCATGATAATATTCGTTCTTCTGCATTATCAACTGGCTTTGTGAGAATTCAACAACCTTGTATGGTCCGTTCCCAATATATGTATCAGCTGCTGTAGCCCAAGCATCATTTCCTTCGGCAACTTCTGCTTTTACAGGCATATATGTCGGGAATGCAACTAATTCATTGAAGTAGGGCACATCTACGGGAAGAACAACAGTCAATGTTTTTCCATCTTCAGATGCTGTAACATTAAGCTTTGCATCAGGATTTACAAGATTTCCTTCATCATCCATTTCTGTCATTTCTGCATAACCGTCTACAACTTCAAACATATATCCATAGTCTGCTGCTGTTTCCGGGTTAGCTGCTCTGTTCCAAGCATAAACGAAGTCATGAGCCGTTAAGTCTGAGCCGTCGCTCCATTTCAAGCCGTCTTTTAACTCGTATACATATTCAACCTTTCCGTCGTCTCTCTCTTTGCCCACAGGTAATTCTTTAGCTAAATCAGGATAAAGTTCAAGAGATCCGTCTTCTTTTTGTTGATAGCCTACTAATCCTGCAAATGCGTGGATTATATAAGTAGCACCGTCAACTGCACTGTTAAGTGCCGGGTCAATAGTATCAGGATATGCACCAACATGCAAAGTCAAACTATCTGCAATACCTGGTTCTTCCGGAGTTTCCGGAGTTTCAGGGGTTTCTGGTGTTTCCGGTTCTGCCGGTGGTTGATTATTTCCGCATGCTGCTAATGAAAACACCATGGCCAATACTAAGATTAAAGATAAAATTTTTTTCATTACTTTCCTCCTTTAAATATAAATATATATTAATTTTAAATTAATATCACCCAAAGTGGGGACATTTATGTGTCCCTCTTGAATTGGGGACATTCCTCTATGCTTACCTTCAAAGATTATCTCTACATAGAGGTGTGTCCCCATACCTATTTACACATGAATACATGCAACCAAATGTTCAGGTGCCACTTCTCTTAATTCAGGCCTGATTTCAGCGCATTCTTTTGTTGCCCTTTTACATCTTGTTCTAAAAGGACATCCGGAAGGCATATTCAGAGGACTTGGTACATCACCTTCAAGTAAAATCCTCTGATGGCTTCTTGCATAGCTCGGGTCAGGAATAGGTACTGCCGACATTAACGAAATTGTATATGGATGAAGCGGGTGATTATACAATTCATCGGAAGGCGCTAATTCCATTATTCTACCTAAATACATAACTGCAATTCTATTGGATATATGTTTTACAACCAATAAATCATGAGCGATAAAGAGATAAGTCAGTCCCAATTGTTCTTGTAAATCTTCAAATTTATTGATAATTTGCGCTTGAATTGAAACATCCAGAGCAGATACGGGCTCATCACACACTATAAATTCAGGCTCAACAGCCAAGGCTCTTGCAATACCTATTCTTTGACGCTGCCCTCCAGAAAATTCATGAGCATAACGAGTAGCATGCTCGCTTGACAGTCCTACAATTTCCATTAATTCATTTACTCTTTTGTCTCTTTCTTTTCTGCTCTTATACATATTCATAACATCCAAGGGCTCTCCCACAATATCCCCGACTGTCATTCTCGGGTTTAGTGAAGAATATGGATCCTGAAATACCATTTGTGCATTTTGTCTTAATTGTTTTATAGACTCTTTACTTTCAATCTTTTTGCCTTTAAAAATTATTTCTCCTCCAGTTGGTTTGTACAACTGCAATATAGACCTTCCCACTGTTGTTTTGCCGCAACCGGATTCACCAACCAAACCTAAGGTTTCGCCTTTTCTAATACTGAATGAGACATCATCAACTGCTTTTAAAGGTTTGCTCTTTAACAAGCCGACCGGAATATCGAAATACTGTTTTAAATTTCTAACTTCAAGAAGATTGTTGTTATTTTCCATGATACATCTCCTCTACTTGTTTTATTGTAAGAGTTTCATTTTCAATTCCTTCTCTTACATTCATCCAGCACCTGGAAGTATGTTTGCCTTCTATTGTCATCTCAACGGGATTTACAGTAAGACAAATTTTCATTGCATTGTCACATCTTGGTGCAAATGGACATCCTGCCGGCATGTTTAATAAATCTACCGGATTGCCGCCGATTGGCTTAAGGCGCTGTTTTTCATCTTGTACCGTAGGTATGGATTTTAACAATCCCTTAGTATATTCATGCTTTGGATTGTAAAAAATATCGTCTGCTGTTCCTCTTTCCGATATTTGTCCGGCATACATTACGATAATATCATCACACATTTCTGCCACTACACCTAAGTCATGGGTAATCAGGATGATTGCCATACCTAATTTCTTTTGCAGCTCTTTCATCAAATCAAGTATTTGTGCCTGAATGGTAACATCTAAAGCCGTTGTAGGCTCATCTGCTATCAAAATATCAGGTTCACAGGCAAGAGCCATTGCAATCATAACTCTTTGTCTCATACCTCCCGAAAATTCGTGAGGATATTGCTCTATTCTTTTTTCCGGTTCATTTACACCGACCAATTTAAGCATTTCAATTGCTCTAGCTTTAGCTTCTTCTTTATTTCTGTTTGTATGCAATAAAATTGCTTCCATTAACTGATTTCCTATAGTAAATACAGGATTCAAGCTTGTCATAGGGTCCTGGAAAATAATACTTATTTGGTTCCCTCTTATTTTCTGCATAGTTTCTTTGCTGCAGCCAACCAATTCCTGTCCTTTTAATTTTATGCTGCCGCTTACAATTCTTCCGGGATTTGTTAAAATTTGAAGTATTGAATATGCTGTAACACTCTTTCCAGAGCCTGATTCTCCAACAATACCCAGAACTTTGCCTTCTTCTAAGTTAAATGATACTCCGTTAACAGCCTTCACCTCGCCGGAAGAAGTGAAAAATGAAGTATACAAATCTTTTACTTGTAATAAACTCATTTCATTCCTCCTACTTCTTTAATTTTGGGTCAAATGCATCCCTAAGACCGTCACCCAACAGGTTAAAGGACAAAACTATCAACCAAATAGCTATTGCGGGTATTATTAGTCTGTATGGATAAGAGTAAATCCCGGTCAATGCATCCGAAGCTAAAGAGCCCAGACTTGGCATCGGTATCGAAACACCCAAACCAAGAAAACTCAAGTAGCTCTCTGTAAATATAGCTGACGGAATCTGCAATGCTGTAGAAATAATTATAACACTCATACTGTTTGGAAGCAAATGCTTCTTTATAATTCTCCAGGGACTGGAGCCAACTGATTTCGCCGCTAAAATATATTCATTTTGCTTAATCGATAAAATTTGACCACGCACAAGTCTTGCCATACTAACCCAATAAAGAAGAGCAAATACGATAAATATACTTATCATATCCGTACCCACTTTTGCAAGCTGAGTACCTTCTATCTTAGGCTGCAATACTTGATTTAATACAACCGATAACAAAATGATAATGAGCATGTCCGGCAAAGAATAAATAATATCGACAATTCTCATCATGAAAAGGTCTACTTTCCCTCCGAAGTAACCTGCAATAGAGCCGTATACCACTCCTATTATCAATACAATTATTGCTGCAAAAAATCCAACCAGCAAGGAAATTCTCCCGCCGTATATAACTCTTATTGCATAATCTCTTCCTGCAGCATCAGTTCCGAATATATGAGGAAATATTTTTTCACCGTTTGCAATGCGCTCCAATTCTGTCTCTCCATATTCAAACGGTTTTAAATTGTTGTAAGTTTTATCGATTCTTTTTCCTTGTGCCACTCCTAATTGCTGCTCGTAGGTATAGGGATACACCATAGGTACGAAAGTCACTATCAAAGTTATCAGAATCAATACAGTCAAGCAAGTCATTGCTATTTTGTTCCTTCTTAACCTTCTCATCCCATCCTTAAAGAAAGTGATACTTTCGCTCATCGTTACCTGCTGAGCTTTTTCATCTTCTGTTGCTTTTTCAAAATCCTTTAAATTAAGTTGAAAACTAAGAGGATTCTTTTTAGGTATTTCATCTATATTATTCATATGTCACATCCTCTCTTTCTATCCCAATTCTATTCTCGGGTCAAATACCTTGTACAAAATATCCGAAATAAGCATCATTATAATTATAAGAGTACCTAAAAATATTGTGGTCCCCATAATCATAGTGTAGTCACGATTTATAATGCTTGAAACAAATTCTTTTCCAAGACCCGGTACTGCAAATATTTTTTCGACAACCAAACTTCCCGTAATAATATATGCAAACATTGGACCGGCATATGTTACAACAGGTGTTACGGCATTTCGGAGAGCGTGTTTAAATATTACCTTTGCAGGTTTCACTCCTTTTGCCCTTGCCGTTCTTATATAATCCTGACTTAATACATCAAGCATACTGGACCTGGTAAGTCTGGTAGTGTATGACATGGGATAAAGGCTGAGAGATATAATAGGAAGTATTAGTCCGCCGGGCTCATTCCCATTGGCCGGAAAAATTCCCATCCACACACAAAAGACCAGTAAAAGCAATGTTGCTATAATAAATGACGGCATGGCGACCAGGCCGGTTGTAACAACCATAATTATTTTATCTATAGTCTTATTATGAAAGATAGCCGCAACTGAGCCTAATACAGTTCCTATACAAAGAGCTATCACCGCAGCAGTTCCTCCTAATTTAAAACTTACTTTAAAGCCCTGCATAATAACTGCTGTTACTTCTCTTCCTCTTTGTTTAATCGAAGGACCGAAGTCACCTTTCATAATACCCTTTAAGTATGTTACATACTGTTCAGACTTAGGTTTGTCCAATCCGTATTTTGCTTCCAGCGCCGCCGTAACAGCCGCACTTGGTGCTTTCTCGCT
>DMWH01000262.1:0-1829 GCA_003483345.1 Clostridiales bacterium
CCTGGCACCAATTTTTTTTACTAAAACGTCAAATTAACTCCCTATTCAACAATACATTTCAAGTTTCAACATTGAGCATAAATTTAATTTACATTATAATTAATATTGGACAAGGAGGTACGAAATGAAAAGGGTAAATTATTTGACTTTTTTAATATTTCTATGTATATTTTCTTACTTTATGATGATAAATACAAGCATGACTGCAATAGCAGAGGATAATCAAAATTATTACAAATTTTCACAGGATAAAATAATAAAATCAATTATTCATGATTACAGGGATTCATTTATTCGCGAAAAAGAATTGATCCGGTATACAGAAGAACTGACGGGATTAGATTACGAGCACTGTAGATTTCTTATTAAAGAAAGCAAAGAAAAATACATAGACCCCTTTATTGTATTGGGTTTAATAAAAAGAGAAAGTGATTTTAATCCCAAGGCAAAGGGTGTCGGAGGAGAATTGGGTTTGGGTCAGCTGATGGAGAATACTGCCCAAATTATTGCTATGAATTTAGGATATTCATATAATAATGAAATGCTTTTAGACCCGGTATTTAATTTAAAACTAACAATTGCACAGCTTTCATATCTTAATAAAGTTTACGATAATGACATGCATAAAACTCTCACTGCTTACAACAGAGGTCAGCAAGGACTCAAAAACTATTTGACAACATGTGATGGGAGAGGTGTTAGTGATTACTCTACTAAGGTTTTACAATTTGCATCCATTTATAAAGAAGAATTTGAAAATTTAAAGTATTGATTAATAGCATTTGATAATTTCAATAATTGATTGTATAATGGAATCGCAGTTAATACTGCGAATTCTTTTTTATGACCTGACTCCATTGCTGAAATAATAGCAAAACATAAAGGGATATGGGTCAAACGCAAGGAATGCCATAAATTTGCGGCATTCCAATGCGATTTAGGAGAATATATGCAATATAAAATAAACAAGATGCTAAATTTCTGTTTCGACGACATACAAAAAATTGACTTTCAGCTCTTTTTAATTACGGTAAAATGTCTCATACCCTATGATGATAAAATCGGATGCCTTTTTGATAAAGATAGATATAAAAAGGAAATTGAATTATTTTCCTCTTATATGAATGGTAATGATGAAACAATTGATTATTGGCTGCAAAATAAAGAGGCGTCAAATTTGGAGGACAATCTTTTAGAGTATAAAATCATTCCACTTGCCTTGTCAAACACTGTGTGGGAAAATTTAACGGATGAACTTATAAAAGTGGTTTTATTTTACACAATAAATAAAAATACCATATTGAATGCTTTGCTTATTTCATCTGCAGTTTTTGATTTTATGACAGGCTCTGATATTGACAGTATTGAGGCAGCAGCAAGGGAAAGGCTTATAAATTTTTCGGTAAAAGAATTTTTAATAAAAAATCAAACAAATGCAGATAAAAATTATATAATCGATTTTGAAAAAGAAAGAATAAAAATGATTGCTAAGCCTATACTGTTCGATAATAATTTTATCAACGGATTCAAGGTCTTAAATTACATATTTGAAAAGAGCCCGGAACATTTAACTGAAAATAACTCGGATATAATAGACAGCTTTTCTGTATATTTGTACAAACTCAGGAAGGGTTTAATAAGTCCTGAAAAATTAATAATACCGGATAAAATTCCGGANNNNAAGGTTATAAAAAGAACCGAAAAAGAAGCAATTGTTAGGAATAAATCGGGGCTGATGAGGATTAGAATATGAAAATATTGTTGGTAACCTTAGATTCAAAATTTATTCATGCTAATTTAGCAGTGCGATATTTAAAAAAGTATTGCAG
>DMWH01000262.1:1946-2164 GCA_003483345.1 Clostridiales bacterium
GGTCCCGAGGCTTCTTTTGAAATAAAAGAATTGATGGAAAACAACCCCTTCATCGATTATGTAATCTTCGGGGAAGGGGAAGAAACATTTAAAGAATTTCTTGAAGAAATTCAAAAAACAAATCCCAATCTTCATAAAATCAGGGGTCTGGCATATAAAGAAAACAATGATGTAATCATAAACGAAGGCAGAGAGCCGATAGATAATCTCGACATAAT
>DMWH01000262.1:2297-5456 GCA_003483345.1 Clostridiales bacterium
ATGGAAATAATGCAGTATATTGTAGAAAATAACAAAAATAATATGACAATACATTTTGAAATAACTGCCGACATAATAAATGATGAGTTTTTAAGCTTTATAGCGAAAATGCCGGTTAATATGTTTCAGTTTGAAATTGGTGTTCAATCCTTGAATGAAGATACTCTGCGTGAAATCAACAGGCATATGGACAAGGATAAATTATGCCGCGTTATTAAGGAAATTGGAAAAAACAAAAATGTACATATGCACCTTGACTTGATTGCAGGGCTTCCTTATGAAGATTATGAAAGTTTTAAAAGGTCATTTGACGGTATATATAATCTTGATGCAGAGAAAATTCAGCTTGGTTTTTTAAAGGTGCTGAAAGGAACCAAAATATACGAAGACAGAGAAAAGCACCAAATCAAATACGGCTTGAAGGCTCCATATGAAGTGATATGCACAAAATATATAAGTTTGAAGGAATTATTAAAATTAAAAAATATTGAAGAATTGCTGGATAAATATTATAATGAAAAATACTTCAGCAAATCCTTAAAATATATATCATGCTATATATTTCCCGATTCAGCTTTTGAATTTTACAGCTCTTTCAGTGATTACTGGCAGAAGTATAATTTATATAATTATGCTCACAGCAGGAAAGAGCTTTACAAAATTTTGTATGACTATATAGTATATATGAAAAGAAAGAAGAATGAATTTGTTCAAGCATTAAAATTTGATTATATATTCAACAATCAATATGAAGAGCTGCCTGATTATTTAAACAGGGAGACTGAAGATAAATTTAAAAGCATAAAGCGGCAACTTGCAAATGACATTGAATTCAAAAATAAATACTTCCCTTCAATGAGAGGAAAAATTATAAATAATTTCAGAATTGCAGAAATCGGAGGGAAAATAGTATTATTTGCATATAGGGACAGGGAGAATATTTTCAACAGATGTGATACTTATGTTGTTAATAACATAGAGGAGATTGTTTATGGAAAGAGATAAATATTTTGAAGAGTATTATGAAAAAAAAAGAAACAATATATCATTTATAACCTTAAAAAAAGGTGCAGCCGTTAACTATAAGGATAAAACATATGCTGCAAAAAAAGAGCTGCCTGTACCTGTAAGAATTGAAAAGCTTTTGGAGGATATAAACAAACAAAATGAAATAGACGGAATAACACTGAACAATATTATTGACGGTATAATATATATATTAGGAACTGACAGAAACTTTGAATATATACAAGATTATAAGGAAATGTTTAAAGACCTTAATTTCGAAATTTCGCCCTATATTATATATTGTATAAATAATGACATTAAAACAGAAGACGGTGTGGTATACGGAAGAGCTTTGGTTAACAGTGAAGAAAATGAAAAAACCTGCTTTATTTACGCTTCATGTTTGGAAAAGATGGGGATAGAATATCATGAAAAAGGAAATGATTCAAGCCGATATTTTTTGGAAGAAGCTCATTTCTATTATGAAAAATGCCTTGACTATAATGACAAGTTTTCATTGGCATACTATAAATTAGGTTATTATTATAAAAGGAAGCAGCAATACGTAAAAGCCGAGCTCATTTGGCAAAAACATCAGGAATTGGATGATAATGATTTAAGAATAGAAGAAATAAGAAACGAATTAATTCAATTAAAACCATTTGTTGATTATGAAAAGGGCTACAATCTTGTATTAAAAGAAAGACCAGACGAAGCCTTGGACTTATTATTGCCTTTGGTAAAGGATTTCGGCGGATGGTGGAACTTATTGTTTTTCATAGGTCTTGCATACAGGTCGAAGAGAGAATACGATATTGCAGAAACATACTTTGAGAATGTATTAAAAATTGACAGCACTCAAAAGGAAACATTAAATGAATTGGGCTTGTGTAAAATATGCACAGGCAAATATGTCGAAGCAGCTGAATTGTTTTCAACATTGTTAAGCCTGGACCCGGGCAACTGTGAAGTATTTTGCAACAGGGCAGTAGCTTATTTGTATAACAATCAACTTGAAAGAGCAAAAGAAGATATTCAAACAGCGTTAAAAATCAACCCAGAAGATGCTGTGGCACTCGGTATTAAGGAAGAATTGGAAAAAAAGTATTGAAATAAGATTAGCAAGTAAAAAATGTGTCATATATATTGATTAATTTTAATAATTATTGCAATATTTCTCGAAATTCTCTTAATATAGCTTGCACAAGATATGAAGATTATGTTATAATGGTTGTACAATTGATGATAAATTATACAGCGAGTGTCATTCTGAAGGCGAAACCTGAAGAATTTCATGAGGGCTCGATACATAAGAGAACTTAATATAGAACTTGGAGATTAATAGTGGCAAGAAAAAATTTTGGTTTAAAAAATTTCTTTCTTTCTTTTGCATTAGTTGTTATAGCCATTTATGTATTTCAAAATATAAAATCTCCTGCAGACTTTATGATAGCAGAAAACGGAATATTAGAGGATGTTATTAAGGCTGAAGGAATTGTTGTTAAGGATGAAAAAGTGTACAGTGCAACCCTTGATGGCAACGTTTTGTATTATTATGAGGAAGGTACAAAAATAAAACAAGGACAGCTTATAGCAGACATAAATACAGATGCGGATTCCGTTGAAGTAAACAGACAAATTGCCGAAATACAAGCTGCCATAAATAAATTGGAAAACAGCAGTCAAGTTTTAACTAAAGAAAATTTCACTGCTTATCAAAACGAATTGCAATTCAGTATACTGAACAATGACCTTCAGAATATGTACGGTATAGTCGAACAAATGACCAATAATGATTTTTACGGCAGCAAATATGAAGATTTTTCAATCAGCCAGCTGATTGAAATGAAAAATAGCTTGGCAAACAGTATTTCTACTCATAAGGTTCCATATTATTCAGACAGGGCGGGAATAATATCATATAAAACCGATGGATTAGAAGGTATTTATAGATTTGAAAATGTTATGGACATGACCCCAAGCAGCACCCTAAGACGTGAGTATTCATTGAAGGATAAGAGAGAGTCTGTTCAAAAGGATGAAGCTTTCTATAAAATAATAAGGAATTTTGAATATTATATAATTGTAACTATAAATAATGAAAAAGCAAGACTGTTTGAAGAAAATAAATACATAAAGGTTAGAATACTT
>DMWH01000262.1:5615-17274 GCA_003483345.1 Clostridiales bacterium
AGCAATGAGGAATACTCGGTAGTATTTCCGGGTGACTATATAGGTATAAATGAAAGGAATATAATAACTATCGGAGAAAAAAGATATCCTACAATTAAGATTTTCGATAAAGTAATACTTGAACCTGATAAGGTGTATGAAGGTCAAATTGCAGATTAGGAGGCAAAGTTGAGCATCAGAGAAAATATTGACGATATTGTAAAGAGAATTGAAGATACCTGTAAAAAAGTCGGAAGAAACCCGAATGATATAACAGTGATAGCTGTATCAAAGACGGTAGAATCAGAAAGAGCAAGAGAAGCTTTTGAGGCAGGAATTAATAACCTTGGAGAAAACAGGGTTCAGGAACTGGTAAAAAAGTACGACGAGCTTAAAGATTTGGACATTAAATGGCACATGATAGGTCATTTGCAAAAGAATAAAGTAAAATACATAATAGATAAAACAGTACTTATTCATTCTGTTGAAAGTTTAAGTCTGGCGGAAGAAATAAATAAAAGGGCAGAAAAAAACAATTTAATTGCAAATGTACTTGTTGAACTTAATATTGGAGAAGAAGACAGTAAGTTTGGCATAAAAGAAGAAAGTGTTTATGATTTTATACTTAGTTTGGAGAAGTTTGAAAATTTAAGAGTAGTCGGATTGATGACGGTTGCCCCGTTTTGCGAAAACCCTGAGGATGTAAGATGGGTTTTCAAAAAAATGAAATATATATATGATAAAATTTCAACTATGAATTTGAGAAATACAGAAATGAAATATTTGTCCATGGGCATGACAAATGACTTTGAAATTGCTATCGAGGAGGGCTCTAACATTATTCGTATCGGAACAGCTATATTTGGAGCCAGAAAATATAAGGAGGAAGAGTAAATGAGTATGATGGAAAAAGTGAAGGACTTCATTGGCATCACAGACTTGGAAGAAGACTATGAGGAGGAGGATCTTGTTTCTGAAGGAACAGAAAGAAACANNTCCAACACTGATATGAAAGTCTTTATTTGTGAGCCGGAAAAATATGAGGATTGCACAAAAGCTGTTGATGAAATTAAAAACAGAAAAGTTGTAGTTCTTAATATTGAAGGAATGGAACTTGAGGACCAAAAGCAAGTATTTGAATTTATCAAAGGTGCAATTTATGCATTGGAAGCAAGCATTCAAAAAGTATCAAACGGTATATTCGTACTAGCTCCGAACAATGTGCAAATTGACGGAAGATTAAGCGACAGATATGAAAGGAATTATTATTACGGTAAATAAGGAGCATTTATGTTTTATATTATACAGTTGGCTCTAGCATCACTATTAAGAATAATTTATTATTTAATACTGGTCAGAGTGATATTATCATTTTTCCCAACCCTACAAACTTCAAGAATATCCTACTTTATCTATCAAATGACCGAGCCTGTACTGGCTCCTTGCAGGGCAATTTTAGATAAACTGGGATTAGGCATGGGAATGTTTGATTTTTCTCCAATATTGGCTCTTCTATTATTAAACATATTACAAAGATTGATATACGCCATATAGATGGCTGCAATACTACCGGGAGAAAAATGAAAAGTTTAGAAAAATATTATGATTTTATCAGGGATGATGAAATCAAAAACACGGTAAAAAAGATACAAGATAAAGCATCGTATGTTAATAAAAACTATATTGCCGCAATAACCGAATTTATAAATCCATATGTTGTAAAAATCAGTATTCCGGTAATAAAAAGTTATGATATAAAATTTGAAATTTTCCCCTCATATGAAAATTGTGAGAGGAAAGTTTTCATTTTATACCCGCAATATTCTGAAATAGATGAAAATGAATTTATTTCGGGAATTCGTATTACTAATAAGTCTAAATTCAAAAAATTAAGCCATAAGGATTACTTAGGAGTATTGATGTCCTTAGGTATTGAAAGAAGTAAGCTCGGGGATATCTATGTCTGTGATGATTACGGGGATGTAGTGGTTCACTCGGATATTGCTGATTATATAATTTACAATTTGGATAAAATAGGTCATAATAAAATAGAAGCAGAAAAAATTAACTTAAGCCAAGTCAATTTTAAAGAACAGGAACATGAAATCTTGAATATTATTACCTCCTCCATGCGCATTGACAATATCGTAAAGCACCTTACAAAATTATCAAGGGAAAAGGCCTCTTTCATAATAAAATCGGGAGATGTTAAAATCAATCATATTCCTGAATACAAGGTAAGCACAGAATTGAAGGAGGAGGACATCTTGTCAATCAGAAGGGCAGGACGGTTTAAAATATATAAAATAATCGGTACAACAAAAAGCGGAAAGCTAAAAATTCAAATTAAGCATTATATTTAACGGGAGAAGTAATGAGTATTATAGCAGTATTTATAATTATATTTTCAGTTGTTTTTGACCAATTATCAAAGTATTGGGCAACAGAAGTTTTAAAAAACGGTGAATCAATAAAAATTATAGGAAATTTTTTGCGTTTCACTTATGCGGAAAACAGAGGTGCTGCATTCAGCATATTGCAGAATCAAAGGGTATTCTTTTTGATTATTACTATTATAATGCTTATTATATTAGGAATAGTTTATTTTACAAACAGAAACCTTTCAAAGTTGTCCAGATTATCCATGGCTATGATTGCAGGAGGAGCAATAGGCAATTTTATTGACAGATATCGCATGGGATATGTAATAGATTTTATTGATGTAAGATTTGGAACTTTTTATAATTTTCCGGTATTTAACATAGCTGACAGCTTTGTTGTATGCGGAACAATACTTATGGTAATTTTAATTCTATTTAACAAGTTTGAAACGAGTTGAGAAAATGAAAAAGTTAAATAATTTAAATAGTACAACGGAAAAAGATATAGAAAATTTAGACGATATTAAAGAAATAGATGATTTTGACAATTCCGATGATGATGATTTTGAAGACATGGAAATTTCAGACAGTGAAAAAGAAATTATCCTTGTTTCAGACGAAGAAAATAAAAGAATTGACGTGTTCATTTCTGAAAAATCAGGCGAATCGCGAAACTTTGTCCAAAAGCTTATCAGCGATGGAAATATAACCGTAAATGAAAGAGAAGTTAAAGCTAATTATAAAGTTAAAATAAACGATACTATAAAAATTATAATACCGCCTCCTGAAATTTTGGATGTGAAGGCAGAAAACATAGACTTGGATATTGTTTATGAAGATAACGATTTAGCGGTTATAAATAAACCTCAGGGAATGGTTGTTCATCCTGCCCCGGGGCATTATTCAGGCACTATGGTAAACGGACTTATGTATCATCTGAAAAATTTGTCAACCATTAACGGGGTTTTACGCCCCGGTATTGTTCACAGATTAGACAAAAATACTTCAGGTTTGATCTTGGTTGCTAAAAATGACAGATCACACAACTTTTTAGCCAAGTGTTTAAAGGAGCACACAATTAACAGGATTTATTATGCATTGGTTAAAGGAAATATCAAGAAAGATGAAGGAGAAATAAACGCACCCTTGGGGAGAAGCGAAAAAGACAGGAAAAAGTATACCGTAACAAATAAGAACAGCAAGGAAGCAATTACAAATTATTGGGTAGTGGAAAGGTTTGGTAAATATACTTTATTGAAACTGAAATTAAAAACCGGCAGGACTCATCAGATAAGGGTTCACATGAAGCATATAGGACATCCCGTCGTTGGTGATGATGTATATGGAAATGTAAATGAATTTGGTTTGGAAGGACAGCTCCTGCATTCGAAAATTTTGGGCTTTATTCATCCCACAACCGGCAAGTATATGGAATTTGAAAGTGAATTACCGGATTATTTTGTTAAAGTATTGAATAAAATAAAATCTTAAGGGCATTGCATGTCAGCCTGAGCGATAGCGAAAGATCTCATATTGGGAGGGAATTTATGAAAATAAAAGCATTAATAATGGATGAAAAAGCGATTGAAAGAGCAACATTCAGGATTGCACATGAAATTATCGAGAGAAATAAGGGAGTTGAAAATATAGTACTAATCGGAATAAAAACAAGAGGATGGCCCTTATCTATCAGATTGGCGAAAAAAATTGAAGAAATTGAAGGCTCCAAAGTGCCTGTTTTTCCTTTGGATATTACTTATTATAGAGATGATGTCGAAAAGGATGACAGGGCTCCCTTGTCAGTAAAAAGTTTTGACTTTGACATTAAGAATAAAACAGTGGTATTGGTTGACGACGTTTTATACACAGGCAGGACAGTAAGAGCCGCCCTTGATGCCATTGTGGACCAGGGAAGACCTAATAACGTGGAATTAGCAGTATTAATTGACAGAGGTCACAGGGAACTTCCAATTCGTGCAGACTTCATCGGTAAAAACGTACCTACTTCCAGGTCGGAAAGAATAAGCGTCCGGCTTGAAGAAACAGATAAAATTAACCAGGTGGTTATAACCGAATAAGCGGGACAGTGGGGACGTACCTTGCTGTCCCATACCTGTGACAGTCAAGATACGTCCCCACTGTCCCTTTTTATCCCTTCTATATTCGGCTTAACAAGCATTGAATAATTTGTGTCGTAAATTACAAAGCCGGGCTTTGCATTAGGTGGCTTTTTTATATTTGATTTTTTTGTGTAGTCGACTTCAACCGTGCTTGAATTTTTCCCCTTGCTGTAATATGCTGCAATTTTAGCTGCTTCAATGAATTCTTCATCCGTTAGTTCATCGCCTTTCGTTCTTATGATAACATGGGAGCCGGGCATATTTTTGGCATGGAACCAATAATCTTCATTTTTAGCTATTTTAAATGTTATCATATCATTTTGGGTATTGTTTTTTCCAACCAGTATTTCATGCCCGCCTGAAGAAATAAATGCAGTAATAGGCTTTGTCTTGTTTGATTTATCAGCCTTAGATTTTCTTTTCATAAAACCTTCGGAAATAAGCTCGCTGTATATGTCGTTTAAATCATCGATTGTTTCACATTCTTCAATAGAAAATAATATATTTTCCAGGTATTTTATTTCATTTAAAGTTATATCGATTAATTTTTCGAGTTCTTCTTCTGCTTTTTTCAGCTTATTATATCTTTTGAAAAATTTTTGACTGTTTTGTGGCAGATTAAATCTGGGGTCTAAGGGTATTGTAATTTCCTTTTGTTCAGGGTCGTAGTAATTTATAACCCTAAGCTTATGGTTTTCAGGTGTTTTGTGAAGATTTGCAAGAATAAGCTCTCCGTAAATTTTGTACTTATCTCTGTTTTCGGCATTAAGAAGTTCATTTCTTTGCTTTTCAACCTTTTTTCTGTTCCTGTCTATTTTTGTATTAATATTTTTAATAAGGCTTGCAACTCTTTGGTTGATTTTGTTTTTGTTGTCTAATTCATAATAATATTCATCAAGCAATTCACCGGGTGATAAGAAATTTTTCCTTTCATAATCTTTTAAATATTCAACCTCCAAACAATAAAAGCCATATTGGTTCATATTTTCATCATAAAAAATATTAAAAGAAAAATCATTTTGCTTTATTTTATTCATTATTTTACTAAACACATTCCATATTTCTTCTTTCTTTTCTTCGCTTAATTCGCCTAAATAAGTGCTTTCATTTAAATTGGTCAAATAACAAATTTCTCTTGAAATAAAAGGACTAAGACCTAAAAAGTTTTTATATAAAAAATTATAAATGTATATTCCGTTATTTGTAGACTCGATTTCCTTCATAAATAAATCTTTTGTAACAGTGAGCGGATTTAATTTATCCGAGCCAGGCGGAATAACATATTTCAGCCCCGGGTAGACTTGCCTTACAGAGCTTATATTTTCGGCAACTCTTTTAATGGCATCAATTATAGTCTTATCTTCGTTTATAAATATAATATTGCTGTGTTTTCCCATTATTTCGGTTATCAGCGATTTATTCACGGCAGTTCCGAATTCATCTTTGCACTCAAATGAAATTTCCACAATTCTGTCAAAATTAATTTGTTTTATATTTGTTATGTGAGCACTTGTTAAGTGTTTTCTTAACAGCATGCAAAACATGGGAGGCTCCGATGGATTTTGCCTTATTACATTTGTAAGATGAAGCCTGGGGCTGTTGCTTATTGCAGTAATTAACAGTTTATAGTTTTCTCCTTTGCTTCTTATGGATATTACTATTTCATTTTTATCCGGCTGATAAATTTTATCCACTCGTCCGCCAATTAACTTTTTATATAAATCATTTATTATACTGTTTAAAAAAATACCGTCTAATGACATATTTCCTCCTGCTTGTTACTCGTGATTAGAATATCTAAGTAAGTATCTTTCTTTAGTTAATAACCATATTGTATATTATAAACATTATAATGTCATGAATTTTTTAAAATATTTAATATAAGGCTGCCGGTTTTTTCTGAATTATTCTATCATAGCTCTTAGACTGCAATATTTTTGTTTACTAATAAGGTTTTAGTGTTATAATGGTGTAATAAGGTGTGGGACACACAGATAGGTATATGATAATACTCTAAATTGAGTAAGTAGGAAAATAATTAAAATAATTGGAGAATAAAATGGCAAATATATTTAGTATGACCGGTTACGGCAAAGGTGAACACAATGACGGTAAAAGAAGTATTACAGCTGAAATAAAAGCTATCAACAACAGGTATTGCGATATAAATATAAAAACCCCCAGACATTTGCGTATTTATGAGGATAATATAAGAAAAATCTTGAAAAACGGCATTCAAAGGGGTAGAATAGATGTATATATTAACATTGAATATATAAGTGAATCAGATACAGTAATTTTACCGAATTTGGCCCTGGCTAAACAGTATATGGATGCCATTGAAAAAATTAAATCAGAATTAGGAATTAACGGCAACCCATCTCTTGACACAATAATCAAATTTCAGGATGTTCTTATTGCAAAGGAAGATGATGCCGATGATGATGAACTCCGTATTTGTCTGGAAAATGCAATGAATGAGGCTGTAAAAAACCTGCTGACAATGAGAGTTAAAGAAGGTATACAGTTAAAGGATGACATTAGCCTAAGCCTGGTAAAAATACGTGAATTAATGGAAGTCATATCTGAAAACTCCCATACAATTGTGGAGGATTATAAAATTAAATTTGAAGACAGGATTAAAGAGCTGTTGGGAAATACTCACGAGCTTGATGAAAACAGGCTTTACAATGAAATTGTAATTTATGCCGATAAAAGCGATATTAATGAAGAAATTGTAAGATTTAACTCGCATATGGTGCAATTGTCCGATGCTTTGGACAGCGGAGGTGCAATAGGAAGGAAGCTTGATTTTATCTTACAAGAAGCTAACAGAGAAATTAATACCATAGGCTCTAAAGTCAGCAGCTTAGATATTATACAAGTTGTTATTGAAATAAAGAATCTTTTGGAAAAAATCAGAGAGCAAGTACAAAATATTGAATAGGAGTTAAATATGTCAAATACTATTAATATTGGTTTTGGTAATATTGCGCTGGCAAACAGAATTGTGGCAATTGTAAGTCCTGAATCGGCACCGATAAAACGCCTTATTCAGGAAACCCGTGAAAAAAATAAACTTATAGATGCAACTTACGGCAGAAAAACAAGAGCTGTAATTATTACTGATTGCGATTATATAATTCTATCGGCAATTCAACCGGATACAATGGCACTGAGATTTGAGAACCACAATATCAAGTAGAGGTGAGTTATGGATGAAGGATTATTAGTGGTAATATCAGGCCCTTCGGGAGCAGGCAAAGGCACAATTTGTGCTCAGCTTCTGTTGGAAATGAGTTACCTGAAAGTTTCCGTATCTGTTACGACCAGAAAGCCAAGGGCAGGCGAGGTAGACGGAATAAGCTATTATTTTATTGAAGAAGAAGAATTCATAAATAGAATAAATAATGACGAATTTCTTGAATACGCAAAAGTTTACGGCAATTATTACGGTACGCCCAAAGAAGAAGTGTTTAAGCAGCTTAAAGCCGGGAATGATATAATATTAGAAATAGATATTCAAGGAGCACTACAGGTTAAAAAGAATTATCCGATGGGAGTGTTCATATTTATCCTTCCCCCGTCACTGGAAGAATTAAAATCCAGAATTGAAGGAAGAGGTACTGATTCAAAAGAAGTGATTCTAAGAAGAATGGAGTCAGCTTATGAGGAATTAAACTATGCTTTCCAATATGATTATGTGGTGGTGAATGACCATGTGGATACTGCAACAGAAAAAATTAAACATATAATATTGGCAGAAAAAAACAGAGTAATAAGGAAAAAAGAAATAATCAGTAAAATCAGGGAGATAAAGAATGAAAAAAATATCAATAGATAAATTAAATGATATGGTTGACAGCCAGTATTCATTAGTGACAATAATATCAAAAAGGGCAAGACAGATAATTGACGGCTCGGAGCCTTTAATTAAAACAAAGACTAAAAAGCCCGTGTCAATCGCTATTGAGGAATTCTATGAAAGAAAATTTGAAGCCATATACAATTATGACAAGTACAAAAAATCATTGACGGCAAATAAGGAGACAGCTGTTGAAACAACAGATGAAAAAAAAGACATGGATGAAACAACGGCACAGGAATAGTCAGATAATCAGTCAAAGGACTGATTATTTAATTTTAGTTGAGCGGAGAAAATATGTATAATACTTTTGTACAAGTTATTTTAAATAATATTTCCAAAAGCACAGACAAAATTTACACATACGGAGTACCGGATGCATTGAAAAGCTTTGTTGATGAAGGAAAAAGGGTCAGAATTAATTTCGGCAGAGGGAAAAATATTATTGATGCATTAATAGTATCCGTTGATTTAACCTGTGATTATCCCATTGAAAAAATTAAGCCTATTTTAGATATAATAGATGAAAAACCTATTGTAACAAAAGAAATGATTAAAATCCTTTTTTGGATAAGGGAAAGGTATTTATGTAAGTATTCCGATGCCATGAGATTGATGATACCTTCCGAAACAAAAAGTATTTACGAAAAACATATCAGACTGAAAGAGGATAAGGAAATATCCCAATACAAGATTAACAAAACCGAAAACCAAATAAAAGTTATAGAATATCTTAAAAATCACAAATCCGCCAGCATAGCTCAATTAATGGACAGGCTTAATATTTCTAAGGCAGTGATAAATAACTTAATAAAAAGAGATATAATAGAAGAAAGTTTGGTTTTTGATTATTCAAACCAAAGAGAGTTTCAATCGGATGAGCCCTTATGCTTAAATGAAGAACAGAAGAATGCATGCGATACAATTCTTAACTCAGACAAAAAAGTATTTCTCTTGCACGGTGTAACAGGCAGCGGTAAGACAGAAGTCTATATGAGCATAATAGAAAAATATTTAAAAGAAGGCAGACAGTCAATAATGCTCGTTCCTGAAATTTCTCTTACGGCGCAGACAATTGAAAGATTTGAAAAAAGGTTTGGAAACAAAATTGCAGTATTTCATTCAAAATTAAGTAAAAAAGACAGGTATATACAATGGATGAGGGTTTACAAAAAAGAGGCAGATATAGTAATTGGAGCACGCTCTGCCTTATTTGCCCCCCTTAATAGATTAGGTGTCATAGTAATTGATGAAGAGCATGAGGACAGCTATATTTCAACAACATCTCCAAAGTATGACACCATGGAAGTTGCCGTAAAGATGGCGTATATGATGGACGGCAAGGTGATATTAGGCTCCGCGACACCATCTTTAAATACCTACTACATGGCAATGAAAGGCCAAATAGAATTAATTGAAATGAAAAACAGGGTTAAAGATGCCGAAATGCCTGAAATGAAAATTATAGACATGTCAGCTGAGCTTGACAAGGGCAACAATACCATAGTCAGTGAAGATTTATACGAAAGTATAAAAAATTCTCTAAAGCAAAATGAGCAGGTAATACTATTTTTAAACAAGAGAGGTTATTCCGGATTCGTATCCTGCAAAAAATGCGGTTATGTAGTGAGGTGTCAGAGGTGCGATGTTTCCATGACCTATCATGTTGTAGGAAATATAATGAAGTGTCACTACTGCGGAAGTGCAAAAAAAATGATTTACACCTGTCCAAAGTGTGGCAGCGAAAAAATTGAGCAGTTCAATGCAGGAACACAGCATGTTGAAAAACTGATAAATCAATTATTTCCATATGCATCCACAGAAAGAATGGACTTGGATTCAATGACTGACACAGAAAGCTATGAAAATATATATAATGATTTTAAGAATAAGAAAATTGATATATTAATAGGAACCCAGATGCTTGCGAAGGGGTTTGACTTCCCGAATGTAACTACGGTAGGAGTTCTTTCGGCAGACGCGATACTAAATTTACCATTTTATAATGCAAGCGAAAAAACATTTCAGCTTATAACACAGGTAAGCGGAAGAGCCGGCAGGGGAGACAAGAGAGGAAATGTGTACATTCAAACATACGAGCCTGAAAATTTCATAATAAATGCAGCAAAAAACAATGACTATGAGCTATTTTTGCATGAAGAATTAAAATTGCGAAAAGAATTTGCATTTCCGCCATTTATTAATATAATAAATATATGTTTGATATCAAAAATAGAGGAATTGGTTGTAAAAACAGCCAATGAAAAATACTTGGAAGTAAAAGAAACCGTTAAAGAAATGGTAAAGGAAAGAAGTCTATTGTTGTATAGACCGGTTCCTCACAATATATACAAAGTTAATGATGAGTACCGAATTAATTTATATATAAAGGTGTCAAACCATAGCTTGTCGGAACTCAAAAAAATACTAAGGACTGTATATATGGAGAAGGATATAGAAAATATAAAGGTAAGCATAAATATCAACACGGATACAATTTAGGAGGGTTCAAAAATGGCATTAAGAAATTTACGATATGAAGGCGATGAAATATTAAGAAAAAAAAGCAGGGAAGTTCCCCTTGTTGATGATAGAATAAGAATGCTAATGGAAGATATGGTCGAAACCATGTATAAATATGATGGTGTCGGACTTGCAGCTCCACAGGTAGGGATATTAAAACGTGTAATAGTAATTGATGTGGAAGACGGCAAGGTATATAAAATGGCTAATCCTAATATTATTAACGAATCAGGGGAGCAATCAGCTCAGGAAGGATGCTTAAGCGTCCCCGAGAAAAAGGGCATAGTTTCTAGACCCATGAAAGTGATTGTTGAGTATACAGATGAGAATAATGAAACAGTCAAACTGGAAGCGGAAGGTTTATTGGCAAGAGCAATATGCCATGAAATAGACCATTTAAACGGAGTATTGTTCATAGACAGAGTAACCGATGATGTAATTGAAGAATAGGTGATGTTATGAATGTAATATTTATGGGAACACCGGGTTTTGCAGTTCCAACCTTAGAAAAACTTCATGAAAGCAGACACAATCTTGTTTTGGTTGTAACTCAACCGGATAAACCGTCAGGCAGAGGAAAAAAATTAAAAAAATCAGAAGTGAAAGAAACGGCTGAAAAGTTAGGTCTTAAAATNNATTTTTCAGCCTGATAAAATAAAAAAACAGGAAAATATTGATTTATTAAAATCATATAATCCTGATGTAATAGTTGTTGTTGCTTACGGACAAATACTAAACAAGGAAATTTTGACATTGCCGAAGTACGGCTGCATCAACGTCCATGCTTCACT
>DMWH01000262.1:17349-19682 GCA_003483345.1 Clostridiales bacterium
ATGCATAAAGGGGCAGAACTCTTGATAGAAACACTGGATAAATTGGAGAAAAATGAATTAACACCGAAAAAGCAGGATGATTCTCTTTCAAGCTATGCTCCGATACTAAACAACGAAAACCGGAAAATAAATTGGAATTTACCTGCAAAGAGTATCCATAACTTAATAAGAGGATTATCTCCTTGGCCTGCGGCATATTTTACAATGGATGAAAAAACCGTAAAAGTGTACAGCTCATCGTATATAAATGATGATTCAGATTATGAGCCCGGTTATGTAATAAAAGCAAATAATGAGGGAATCTTTGTTAAAGCAAAAGATGGTATTGTAATACTTAAAGAAATTCAAATGCCAGGCAAAAAGAAAATGCCGGTGGAAGCGTATTTAAGAGGAAATAAATTCCCCGAAAAAATCATCTTATGACAAGGGGACGGGGGTACTGTCATCAAATGACGAGGGGACAGGACAAGTCAATGTAGGGACGAGTTACTGATGCCCCAAAATAATATAATGAATTGGTGATATTATGAATATTAAAAAAACTATTTTATTGTTGAAAAAAGTACCGTTATGGGTTATTGTAGCAGCCGTGCTTATTTTAGCCGTCATAGCTATAGCTATTGGCACAAAATAAATGAAAGATAAGTAGAAAGTTTGACTGCTAAATTCTTTATTAATATAAAAATACTAGTGAGGTAATTATGAAATTTACATTTAATCATTTTAATTTTAATGTCCTTGATTTAGAGAAAAGCATGAAGTTTTATGAAGAAGCATTAGGTTTAAAAGAGGTAAAAAGAAAAGAAGCAGAAGACGGCAGCTTCGTAATAGTATATTTAGGTGATGGAAAAACAAACTTTTCATTAGAGTTGACTTGGATGAAAGGAAGAACAGAGCCTTATGATTTAGGAGAACAGGAATTTCATCTTGCAATGGCTGCGGACAATTATGACGAAGCTTTCAAAAAACATGAACAAATGGGCTGTATTGAATACATAAACGAAAAAATGGGTATATACTTTATCGTAGACCCGGATGGGTATTGGGTAGAAGTGATAAGAGGATAATTTATCAAAAATTACCATGAAACAAAATTAAAAAAATAACGTCTAATTTATCAGAAGTAAAAATCCCATAGGCCGTGGTACTTCAAAATAAATTACAAGAGGTTATTTATGATTGAAAGAAAATTATTAAAAATATTATCATTAAGTTTAGTTTTATCATTATCATTAATTGGATTTGTTTTTGCAGAAACTAAAGAAAACTTGGATGAGCCGGTTTCTATACAAATAACTGCGGTTGATGAAGAAATGTATGAGGAACAAGCTGATATTGACAAATTATTATTTGAGCAAAACTATGCTAATGACTTAGAATTAAAGGGTATATATATTACTCATACAAGCACTGTTGATGATTATGTTGAAATTGGAATCACACCATATACACCGGAAAATGCCGATGCCGTTGTTAGACTGTTAGGAAAAGATAATGTTAAGGTAGTTGAAGGTGTATTAGCAGAAATACTTCAATACAGTACTGATAATCCCGAAACTATAGATCCGGCTGAATTAGCAGATGATTCGCAAATAGTCGATGTAACTGCTGATGCTGAGGATATAAGCCAGCCGGCAGATGAAGATGTAGTTGAGGATGCAGAAATAATAAGTGCTCCTGCTGAAAAGGAAGTTGAAAAGAATGGAATATCACCATTCAACATATTAGGGCTAAGTGCATTTGTAATAGGAATCGTCGTAGTGCTATTCAAGAAAAAAAGTGCATAAACTAAAGAAAGCTAAACAGACGACAGGNNATGGAACAATATTAGAGAAAAAGCGTCTTTTTAAATATATAGTTATGGTTGATTTTAATCACTGTGAGTTGTAAAATGAAAGCGTTAGTTATTCAGAATGAAGTATATGGAGGTTATTATGGCTGAGCCTGTAAAAGCTAATATCACTTTAGATTTGCTTGATAAAATTGATATTAGGGTAGGAATGATAATATCGGTAGAAGATGTTGCAAAATCAGATAAATTGGTAAAGTTAACAGTCGATTTCGGTGAATTCACACGAAACATATTGGTCGGGATGAAGAAGGAAAGAGATAATCCTAAGGAAATTGAAGGCAAACAGGCATTATTCGTGGTTAATTTGGCTCCAAAGAAAATGGCTGGTGAAATTTCTGAAGGAATGCTCTTTGATATTGGATATGCCGACGGTATAACTCCTGTTTTGGCGCAGCCGGAAAAACCGGTCCCTAACGGTTCGAGAGCCGGTTAATCTAATCCATTACCGGATTATTGTTGCTTAAGGAGGCAGAACATGAAA
>DMWH01000285.1:0-11292 GCA_003483345.1 Clostridiales bacterium
GCTCAGTTTTACCATAGTAGATGTTGGAAATGATGTTTTAATACGCTTTATAGTTGGAAGTGTTATGCTCTTAATAGGGCTTTCAATCTTTCTGTGGGGAGTAGATTTATCCATGAATTCAATTGGAGAGCATATGTCTCGGGAAGTAGCTACTTCAAAATCATTTCTTAAAATTGCAATTCTTAGTTTTCTTTTAGGATTTTTAATTACTGTTGCAGAACCTGATTTATTGATATTAGGGTCCCAGATTCAGGAGGCCTCCGGAGGAAGTCTTAATGCTACATTTACAGTTTACATAGTATCAATTGGTGTAGGAGTATTAATTTCACTTGGAGTTTTTAGATTATTAAAAGATATGTCCCTTAATATATTTATGGCAATAACCTATACTGTAATTTTTGTATTGGCATTGTTTGTTTCTGAGGAATTTCTTGCTATTTCTTTTGACGCTTCCGGTGCGACTACCGGCGCTCTTACAACACCTTTTGTATTGGCATTGTCCTTAGGATTGTCTCAAGTAAAAGGTGGCAAAAAATCTGAAGAGAATTCTTTCGGACTGGTTGGTATCATGAGTGCAGGACCCATTTTGGCAATTATGCTTATATCAATAATTACGGGTCAGAAAAACATACAAGGTGAAGCTGCTGAATTTGTAGCGTCAAAAGGTGTATTAGGACCCATTATAAATATATTACCTGCAATATTTATTGAATCATTAGTAGCACTCTTACCCATAGCAATTTTATTTTTCATTTATAATTTTAAGAAATTTAAATTATCCAAGGATGAGCTCTTTGGAATAATAAGAGGACTTGTGTTAGTACTGCTTGGTTTGGTATTATTCCTTACCGCGGTTAACTCTGGATTTATGGATATGGGGAGGATATTAGGCATGGAAATTGCTAAAATGAATCCATGGATATTGGTTGGAGTTGGTTTTGTGGTAGGCTTTATAGTTGTTCTTGTTGAACCTGCCGTTCACGTCTTGGGCGAGCAAATTGAAGAAGTTACCGGTGGTCATATACCATTAAATTTAATAAGGATGACACTTTCAATGGGTGTAGCATTAGCAATTTCTCTATCAATGGTACGAATTTTAATTCCTGAGGTAAAGTTATGGTATTTTCTTTTTCCCGGATTTGCATTTGCCATTTTGCTATCATTTATTGCAGAGCCTGTCTTTGTGGGAATTGCATATGATGCGGGAGGAGTTGCTTCAGGTCCCATGACTGCAACCTTTGTTCTTGCCTTTGCTCAAGGAGCTGCATCTTCTATAGAGACAGCTAATGTCTTAGTGGATGGTTTTGGCGTTATTGCGATGGTAGCAATGGCTCCCGTATTTTCAATCATGTTGTTGGGAACCGTTTTTAGGTATAAGAAAGTTGAAGAATATACTCCGACTGAGGAAGAATTTGTTATTACTCCGTCTATACCTGAAGAAAACAGATTGCTCTACGACTGCATAATGGTAAATGTAGAAAGAGGCTTTGCTGAAAATGTAGTAGACCTAGCGCGTCAGTCAGGTGCAAGCGGAGCTACCATTATGCATGGAAGAGGGACAGACATACATCATAAAGTTATGTTGCCTATTATAAATGTAGAGTTGCAGCAAGAAAAAGAAATTATTATATTTATTACAAAATCAAATTCCACTGAGAAAGTTGCTGACAGTTTATTAAGCGATAAAAAACTTAAAGAAGAAGGGGATATTGTTATCTATATATGTCCCGTCGCAGATGCAATGATTAAGTATTAATAAAACAAAAAATGGGAAAATTAATATGAATAAGGAGACGATATGGGCAAGGATGTAATTATTGCTTGTGATTTCAGCAATAGAGAAGAAGTTGTAAATTTTCTTTCAAAATTTACTGAAGAAAAGCCCTATGTAAAGGTGGGTATGGAATTATTCTACGCAGAAGGGCCTGAAATTTTAAAACTAATTAAAGCCATGGGGCATAAAATATTTTTAGACCTTAAGCTCCATGATATTCCCAATACAGTTAGAAAAGCCATGAAAGTTTTGTCGGAATACAATGTTGATATGGTTAACATTCATGCAGCAGGAACCATTTCAATGATGGAGGCAGCTATTGAAGGGTTAACCCGCAAGGATGGTTCAAGACCGATATTAGTTGCAGTAACTCAGCTTACTTCAACCGATGAAGAAAGAATGAAAAAGGAAATATTAATAGATAAGCCCATGGAAGAAGTTATAATGCACTATGCAAAATGCGCGAAAAAAGCAGGTCTTGACGGAGTTGTCTGCTCGCCTCTTGAAGCAAGAATGATTCATAATATTTGCGGAGTAGAATTTCTTACAGTAACTCCGGGAGTAAGGTTTGCAGATAATGATTCAGGAGACCAGGTCAGAATTACGACTCCCGCCAAGGCAAAAGAATTAGGCTCTGATTATATAGTTGTAGGAAGACCTGTCACACAAGCTAAGGACCCTGTAGAAGCATACAGAAGGTTTGTAAAAGAGTTTATTGAAGGATAATTATCAGTTAATGTGGAAATTAATGGTTTGACACTATAATTATTAAGTGCTATAATCATTTTCGTTAACGGTAGGTGGTAGAATGGCGGATAAAATTGTAGCCAACAATAAAAAGGCATTTCATGAATATTTTATAGAAGATAAATATGAAGCAGGATTAGTCCTTGTAGGAACTGAAGTTAAATCAATAAGACAGGGGAAGGTCAATTTGAAGGACAGCTATGTAAGTATAAAAAATGGTGAAGCATTTGTTTATAATATGCACATAAGTCCTTATGAAAAGGGAAACATATATAATGTAGACCCCTTAAGACCGAGAAAACTGCTTTTAAACAAAAGGGAATTAAGAAAACTTGCAGGACTAACAACTTTAAAAGGCTATTCACTTATACCTTTAAGTTTATATTTGAAAAATGGTCTTGTTAAAATGGAACTCTCGGTAGCAAAAGGTAAAAAGACNNGATTACAGATAAATTTTACTTTGAAGAGGAGAACAGCAATGAAAACACTGTATGAGGGAAAAACAAAGAAAGTTTTAAAAGATGAGAAGGATAATTCGGTATATATCTTTTTTAAAGACAGCGCAACCGGAGAAAACGGAGTTTTTGACCCCGGCTCCAATACTGTTGGTGGAATCGTTGAAGGCAAGGGAAAAATCGGCCTTATAATTTCCAAGTATTTTTTTGAGCTCATGGAGAAAAACGGCATACCTACCCATTACCTTGGAGCGGATATAGAAAATGGGCTGATGAAAGTAAGAAATCTTACTGTACCAAAGTTGGAATTTGTACTCCGCTATTTTACTGCCGGCAGTATGTGCCGAAGATTCAGCTTAGATGAAGGAATTCCCTTTGATCCTCCTTATGCTGAGGTTACATTGAAAGACGATGAGCAGGGAGACCCCTTAATCAGCGAAAGATTGTGTATTATGAAAGGTCTTTTATCAGAAGGACAATATGATGAAGCATTAAGATTATTAGAAAAGGTTGGAGAAGTTCTTAAGAAAGAGTTGGCACAGATGGCTCTTACATTAATTGACTTTAAAATAGAAATAGGATACGATGAAAGCGGCAAAATGTACGTAGTGGACGAAATAACACCCGATATCTGGCGTGTCCGTGACAAGAATGGTAATGTACCAAATCAAATTGAATGCAGCAAACTTATTTTAAACAAAATAAATTAATAGAGATTTTTTAAATGATAAATAAGACCGCTTATCAAATAAGCGGTTTTTAATATAAAGAAAATCAAGATATATGTTTCATAAAAATTTTTATGGGTATAAATTACATGTATTTAGGAATATTATTCTTCTTTACACGGCCATACAATTGTTGTATAATTTTTAATGTTATGAAAAAATAAATATTTATCGATGTATAGTAATTGGAGGAAATAATGAAAAAAGTATTAACGATCGTCTTAGTATTTGCATTGTCTTTTGGATTTTTAACAATAGTTAACAATATGGGTAATACAGATACTGCATCAGAACAACAAACACTAACAGGAACAGCCGAAGGTTTTGGCGGTGACATAAATGTTACGGTAGTTGTCAACGGTGAAGATATAATTTCAGTAGAAGTAACAGCTGACGGTGAAACACAGGGAATAGGGTCTATGGCAATTGATGAGCTTCCTGCTTTGATAGTAGAAGCGGATTCGGCAGAGGTTGAAGGAGTATCGGGAGCTACTTATACAAGCGACGGTATAAAAGCTGCTGTTAGAAATGCCTTATCATCTAAGCAAGGTTCTGAAGAAGAAGTAACATTAACAGGTACAGCTGAAGGTTTTGGCGGAGATGTTACTGTAAACGTGGTTGTAAAAGGCGATGATATAATATCTGTTGAAGCAATAGGCGAAGACGAAACAGAAGGTATAGGAAGTGTTGCACTTGTAGAACTTCCTGCCTTAATAGCAGAAGCAGATTCAACAGACATTGACGGAGTATCAGGTGCTACTTATACAAGTGACGGTATAAAAGCTGCCGTAAGGAATGCTTTAGAATCCAGGCAATAGTCCTTAAGAATCGGGTAAGAAGCTATACTATCTTGGTATAGCTTTTTTATATTAAAAAATACTGGTATAAATATTGATTGTATACTATAATTAAAATATCTACAAAAATCTACAAAAATCTCCATTAGCTGTATTGAAAGGAGATGACGGATATTAAGAAGAAGAATAATATATATATAGAAATTATCCTTATTATCGTATCTTCACTTCTGTTATTTATAACTTCAGCATATTATAACGATGTATTTACTGAGATTATGTCGGTAGCGACTTATTTAACGTGGCATAATTTATTTGAATTTTTGAGTATAATTGCATCGTTTTCAATATTTATAGTTACATATTACATCTATGAAGAATCCGGCAATCTTCGTATGATAATACTTGCCTGCTCTTTTTTTACAATGGCTTTCATTGATACATTTCATACATTAAGCTTTAAAGGAATGGCAGATTTTTTCGTGGCAAATTTAACTGCCAACAGAGCTACTACCTTTTGGATACTTTCAAGATTATTAGGAAGTATGGGTTTTATGATTTCTTCATTCATTCCTGAATATAAAAGAAGTGAGCTAAATAAATGGGTTTTTATAATTCCAACATCTATATTAGTCATTAGCTTGTTAATTGTTGTAACATATATACCGGATTTTATTCCTGCCATGTATGTTGAGAATTACGGACTTACAGAAACCAAAATAATTTTGGAGTATCTAGTTGTTATAATAATGATTATTGCTTTTTTAAAGATTTATCGGGAGTACAAAAGAAATAATAAAAGGTTAGACTATCTTATTATGATAGCACTTCTATTGTCTATATTCAGTGAGCTTGCTTTTATAAGCTATGGAAGCGTATATGACGCATATAACTATCTTGGCCATATATACAAAGTAATAGCATATTTTTTCCTATTCAAGGCTATTTATGCTGAAAGCGTGTCAATTCCATATAGAGAATTAAAAAAAGCTAAAAATGAACTAAAGGATTATGCAGACAATCTTAATCTCCTTGTTAAAGAAAGAACGAAAGAGCTTGAGAATATGAATGAAATATTAATGAATGACATAGAAAGTGCAAGGTTAATGCAGCGCTCGCTTCTTCCTGAAAAACTGCCTGAAAGCCAAACAGTTACGTTTTATGCAGCCTATATACCTGCTGAAAGACTGAGCGGTGATTTTTACAATGTTATTAAGCTAGATGAGAACAATATTGCATTATATATAGGAGATGTTGCAGGACACGGTGTATCTGCCGCCATGCTTACGGTTTTTGCCAATCAAAATATTAAGCCTATAAAGGAAGGCGAAATATTTGAAATAATTTCTCCCGGTTACGTTATGAAAAGTCTTTACAAGTCTTTCAATGAAACACATTATAAAATTGAATCATATCTTGTAATGCTTTACGGCATTTACAATACTAAAAGCCGACAACTTACATATACTTCAGCAGGAATCAATGTTCCTCCCTTAATAATTAAAAGTACCGGTGAAATATTGGAAATGAAAATAGAAGGGTTTCCCATATGTAAACTTGGGAACTTTTACATGCCATATTTTGAAGATATAAGTATTCAATTAAATGTCGGTGATATAGTTTTATTCTATACTGACGGTTTGGTAGAATACAGCAATGAAAATGGTATTATGTACAGCCATAATGATTTGAAAGATTTTCTGATTAAACATTATTCAATGAAAGCATCGGAATTATATTCGGCCATAAAGGAAAATTTATTCAAAAAAATAGGTAATAAAAAAATTGCCGATGATGTAACATTTTTAATTATGGAAATACATTGAGCAACAATACATGTTATCCCGAGCGTAAGCAAGGATCTCATGAGTCGTTGTATAATAAATAATCAGTCTAGCCATCATATATGATGGTTATTTTAATATGTTAACAATCATAAACTATTGACAAATAAAAAATTGTATTATAAGGTGAATAAGCACGGGATATAAATTTGCCTAATCAATGGAGGAAACATGAAGAATTTATTAATTGTAGAGTCTCCCGCCAAAGCTAAGACTATACGTACAATATTAGGAAGCAATTACACTGTTAAAGCTTCAGTAGGACATGTGCGAGATTTACCCAAGAGCAAGCTGGGTATAGATATAGAAAATAATTTTGAGCCAAGTTATATAACAATAAGGGGAAAAGGGGATATAATTCAAGAACTGAAAAAAGAAGCAAAAAAAGCTGACAATGTGTTTCTTGCAACAGACCCTGACAGGGAAGGTGAAGCTATATCTTGGCATTTGGCTAAAATATTAAACTTGGATGAAAATAAGGAAATAAGAATCGAATTTCATGAAATAACAAAGGATGCAATTAAAAATGCAAGCAAAGCTCCACGAAAGCTCAATATAGATTTGGTTAATGCTCAACAAGCCAGACGTGTTCTAGACAGATTGGTAGGTTATAAGATAAGCCCTCTGTTATGGAAAAAAATAAAGAAAGGTTTAAGTGCAGGCAGAGTTCAATCTGTTGCGTTAAAATTGGTTATAGACAGAGAGAAGGAAATAATGAATTTCAAGCCTGAAGAATATTGGACATTGGAGCTTGAAATAAAAAAATCAAGGAAGAAATTTATTGCCAAATATGTAGGTTATTTTGAAAATGATAAATTAATCAAAGTCAAAATCAATAATCAGGATGAAATAAATAAAATACTCGAAAGTATCGATAAAGAAAAAATTACCGTAGCAAAAATTGAAAAATCCAAGAGCTACTCAAAACCCGGCCCTCCGTTTACAACAAGCTCGCTTCAACAGGAAGCAAACAGAAAGCTTAATTTTACATCCAAAAAAACAATGATGGTTGCCCAACAGCTTTATGAAGGAGTAAAAGTCAAAGGTGAAGGGAATGTGGGCTTGGTTACTTATATACGAACCGACTCATTCAGATTGTCAGATGAAGCCGTTGAAAATGCAAAGCAATTTATTTTATCAAATTTTGGAGAAAAGTATTATAAATACAGAGTATATAAAAAGTCAAAGAAAAACGAAAGCAAAGTGCAGGATGCACACGAAGCTATAAGACCCACTTCTTTGCTTCGAACACCGGAAAAAATTAAAGACAGCCTAACTTCAGACCAATATAAGCTGTACAGTCTGATATGGAAAAGAGCTGTTGCCTGTCAGATGGCAGATGCAGAATATGATGTTACTAAAGTTTTATTTAATAACAATGACAACATTTTTGAAAGCAACGGGAAGGTTCTTGTTTTTGACGGTTTTAGAGCTGTATACGGATATGCTGATGAAAAAGACGAAAAAATGTTTCCCGAAGTAAAAATTAATGAAGTATTAGATATCTCAAAAGTAATACCTGAGCAGCATTTTACCCAACCTCCCGCTCGTTATACCGAAGCAAGTCTCATAAAGGATTTGGAGGAAAAGGGAATAGGGCGTCCAAGCACATATGCTCCCACTATTACGACTATAACAAGCAGGGATTATGTGGTTAAGGAAAAAGGATATTTGATTCCAACAGATATGGGTTTTTTAGTAACCGAAATGATGGAGAAATACTTCCCGAAAATTGTGAATGAAAAATTTACCGCAGATTTAGAAAACCACTTAGATGATGTTGCAAGCGGAAATATTAATTGGCGCAACGTAATTTCAAATTTTTACGAAAGCTTTAAAAAAGAGCTTGATGTAGCGGAAAATGAAATGAAAGAAATTGAAATCAAAGATGAAGTAAGTGATGTCAAATGTGACAACTGCGGCGCATTCATGGTTATTAAAAGCGGAAGATTCGGAAAGTTTCTTGCATGTCCCAATTATCCCGAATGTAAGAATACAAAGCCGCTAAACGGCAAAGAACCGCCTGAGGAAGTAAATGAAACATGCGAAAAATGCGGCTCTAAAATGCTTAAGAGGAAAGGAAAGTTCGGAGAATTTTTGGCATGCTCCAATTATCCCAAATGTAAAAATACAAAACCGATTATTAAAACTATTGATGCTCCCTGTCCGCGATGCGGCAAGCAAATTGCAATCAAGTTTTCAAAAGCAGGACGGAGATTTTACGGATGCACAGGTTATCCTGATTGTAAATATATTTCATGGTATGAGCCGACCGACAAAAAATGTCCCGAATGCGGCGAAATGATGGTTTTAAAAAACAATAAGCAAACATGCATAAATAAAAAATGTAAAAAAAGCGAATAATATTATTGAAAAATAGCTTATAATATGCACATTTTTGTAATTAAATATTGCCAAATAAAATTGGCTATGATATACTAATCATAATTACACACAGATTTTGATCATGTTAGAGATGTGCCGGAAACGGTCTTTTTCATGATATGACATTTCTGGAGGTAAAACAAAAGGAGGAAAAAAATAATGGCAATTATCAGTATGAAAAAATTGCTCGAGGCCGGGGTTCATTTTGGACATCAAACAAGAAGATGGAATCCTAAAATGGCAGAGTATATTTTCACGGAAAGAAATGGAATCTATATTATCGATTTACAGAAAACAAGCGATAAAGTAGATGAAGCTTACAACTTTATAAAGGAAGTTGTATCAAACGGCGACGAAATACTATTTGTCGGAACAAAAAAACAAGCTCAGGAATCAACAAAGTCTGAAGCTATAAGATGCGGAATGCATTATGTAAGCCAAAGATGGCTTGGTGGAATGCTTACTAACTACTCAACCATCAGAAAAAGAATTGACAGGCTTAATGAATTGAAAACAATGGAAGAGGATGGTACATTCGACCTTTTAACCAAAAAAGAAGTTTTCAAATTAAGAAATGAAGCCGAAAGACTTGAAAAATTCTTAGGCGGAATAAAAAATATGGATAAACTGCCGGGTGCTTTGTTTGTAGTTGACCCGAGAAAAGAAAGAATAGCTGTTCAGGAAGCAGCAATCTTAGGAATTCCTGTAGTAGCAATAGTTGACACAAATTGTGACCCTGATGAAGTAGATTATGTTATTCCGGGCAATGATGATGCTATCAGAGCCGTAAAACTGTTGACAGCAACTATAGCAGATGCAGTAATTGAAGGGAAACAAGGCGTTCAGATGACTCACGAAGATACAGAAGACGAAGTAACCGAAGAATTAGAAGATCTTGAAGAGTTAGAAGAATTGGAAGAAGTAGAAGAAGAATTAGAATAATAAAACAACAAAGTAAGGGGTTAGGAATTATTTCCTTACACCTTCTTTTTAAATTATGGAGGATAAGATGGAAATTACAGCTTCAATGGTAAAAGAACTAAGAGAAAAAACAAATGCAGGTATGATGGACTGTAAAAAAGCTTTAAAAGAAACAAACGGTGATATTGAAAAGGCAATTGTATACTTAAGGGAAAAAGGACTTTTACAAGCTGCAAAAAAATCAAGCAGAATTGCATCGGAAGGTCTTACTACAGCCCTAATTTCAGCTGATGAGAAAAAGGGTGTCGTTCTTGAAGTGAACTCAGAAACAGATTTCGTTGCTAAAAATGAAGAATTCAAAAGCTTTGTTGAAGAAACAGCTAAGGCTGTTCTTGACAATGAACCAAAAGATTTGGAAGCTTTAAAAGCTGTTGTACTAAATGACGGTAAAACAGTTCAGGAAGCTTTAACAGATAAAATAGCAAAAATTGGTGAAAATATGTCACTAAGAAGATTCGGAGAAGTAAAGGTTGATAAAGGTGTTGTAGTTGACTACATTCACGGCGGAGGAAAAATTTCCGTTGTTGTTGCTATGGAATCTGAAGGTGACAAAGAAGCACTTAAAGTCTTAGGCAAGGATATAGCAATGCAGGTTGCTGCAATGAGTCCAAAATATATTTCAATGGAAGATGTAGATGCTGAATTCATAGCACAAGAAAAAGAAATACTTACGGCTCAGACTTTAAACGAAGGCAAACCGCAAAACATAGTTGAAAAAATTGTTGAAGGAAGACTAAATAAAGAGCTTAAAGAAATCTGTCTCTTAGAGCAGGCATTTGTGAAGGATGCCGATTTAACGGTAAAGAAAGTAATAAGCGATACAGCAAAAAAATTAGGCTCAGATATAAAAATAACCGGTGTTTTAAGATATGAAGTTGGCGAAGGAATAGAGAAAAAGTCTGAAAATTTTGCTGATGAAGTAGCTAAACAAATGGGTTTATAATCCTGTAATCACAATGGAGAACCAATGGTTCTCCATTAAAATAAAAATTATCAGGAGGATAAAATGTGCAAATATAAACGAATAGTATTAAAAATCAGCGGAGAAGCCTTGTCCGGCAGCGCAGGTCACGGCATAAATTCAGAAATAGTTAACAAAATTTCCAATGTTATTAAGCGTATAAATGAAATGGGAGTAGAAGTTGCAATTGTTGTGGGAGGCGGGAACTTTTGGAGAGGTGCCTGTGCCAAAGACATAGACAGAACAACATCTGATTATATGGGAATGCTTGGAACAATAATAAACGGACTTGCTCTTCAGGATGCCCTAGAAAAAATTGATGTGGAAACAAGACTACAGACAGCAATTGAAATGAGACAAATTGCAGAACCTTACATACGAAGAAGAGCAGTAAGACATTTGGAAAAGGGAAGAGTTGTAATATTTTCGGGAGGTTCCGGGAACCCATACTTTTCCACTGATACCACAGCTGCATTAAGAGCTGCTGAAATAAATGCAGAAATTATCCTTTTAGCTAAAAACGGTGTTGATGGTGTTTACAGCGACGACCCGAATAAAAATCCTGATTCTGTAAGATACGAAGAACTTAATTATATAGATGTCTTGAATAAAGGTCTGAA
>DMWH01000285.1:11377-14905 GCA_003483345.1 Clostridiales bacterium
GAAGAATCAATGAAAAAATCAATAAATTTTCTTAAGGAAGAGCTTGCAACCATAAGAGCAGGCAAAGCTAATCCGAAATTAATTGATAAAATTCAAGTAAGTTATTACGGTACAATGACACCATTAAATCAAATAGCTAATATTTCCGTACCGGAACCGAGAATGCTTCTTGTTCAGCCTTGGGATGCAAATTCATTAAAAGATATTGAAAGAGCTTTGTTAACTTCCGACTTGGGAATTAACCCGACAAATGACGGAAAGGTTATAAGGCTGATAATTCCGGTGCTTACGGAAGAAAGAAGAAAAGAACTTTTAAAACTGGTTAAAAAAGAAATTGAGAATTCAAAAGTTGCAGTACGAAATATCAGAAGAGATACTAACGAAGAAATTAAAAGGATGGAAAAACAAAGCGAAATATCCAAAGATGACCAAAAAAGGGCAGAAGATGAAATGCAGAAGCTTACTGACAAATACATAAACCTTATAGACGAAATATATAAAGATAAAGAAAAAGAAGTATTAGAGGTATAAGTTGGATAGTTTAATCGGTTATCCATTAAAAGAAGCACTTCAAAAATTAGAAAGTTTAAATGTTATTATTAATATAGTGAAAGTAAAAGGCAGTAATAAAAGATTCAATAACTTAGAAAAACCATATGTAATTAAAGAAAACTATTCAGATGATACCGTAACATTGTACGTATCTTACTNNACACCTCTATGTACCCCGTACTTTTGGAATTGTGAGGTTTATTATGAATATTGATGAAAAAGCGTTGTCAGGGAAAATACCTGAACATATTGCAGTTATATTAGATGGAAACAGAAGATGGGCAAAACAAAAAAACCTGCCCGTACAGGCAGGACATAGAGAAGGAGCTTTAAGAGTTACTGATTTAGTAAGAAATTGCGGTGACCTTGGAGTAAAATATCTATCTGTTTATGCTTTTTCAACTGAAAATTGGAGAAGAGAAAAAAAAGAAATAGATTATTTAATGAATCTCTTGGTTGAATTCGTATTTAAGGAGCTTGAAAACCTTCATAAAAACGATGTAAAAATAACAATGATGGGGAATATGGAGGATTTGCCAAGCAAGACGAGAAAAGAGGTAGAGCGCGCAATTGAGCTTACTAAAAACAACAAAACACTTCATCTGAATATTGCATTGAGCTACGGCTCAAGAAATGAGATAGTGAATGCAGTAAAAAATATAATTAAAGATTACGAAAACAATAAAATTGACATAGAAGAAATTAATGAGGAAAGCTTTAAAAAATACTTATTTACTAATGATATGCCAGACCCTGATTTATTAATCAGGACCAGCGGAGAATTAAGGTTAAGCAACTTTCTCTTGTATCAGCTTGCATATACGGAATTTTATTTCACGGAAGTTTTATGGCCTGATTTTAATAAAAATGAATTAATTAAAGCAATCGAAAACTATCAGCAAAGAAAAAGAAGATACGGAAATTAGGCGGTGTACTATGGGACGAAGAGTATTAACCGGTTTTGCAGGCGGAGCATTTATAGCACTTATAACATATTTAGGCGGCTCCTTATATGACTTTGTTTTTTTGGGCATAACATGCATAGCTATTTATGAATTATCAAAAGTTTTTTTTAATGACGGCTTTGATTATGGAGCCGTTATGAATTACATGTTTGCAATTGCTTTATTTATTGAGAAAATTACTGAAAACAGACATTTTTTTGATTTTTTCTTGTTTTTATACATATCGATAATATTTTTAATATATATATTCAATAAAAAAGTAACCATAAAAAAAGTTTCAGAAATAATTTTCATGGGTACATATGTGGTATTCTTCATGTATCATATGATGCTTATGAATAATTCAAAATTTGTATGGTTGGTATATATTATAGCTTTCGGCACTGACACATTTGCATATTTTACCGGTAAATTTTTCGGCAAAAATAAATTATATCCTGAGGTAAGCCCGAATAAAACTGTCGAGGGTGCAATCGGCGGTATTATCGGAAGCACGATTTTATCATTGATATATTTTAATTATTTAAGCATAAATAAATATTTTTACATTATAATATTTAGTGTAAGTGCATCTGTATTTTCAATGGCCGGCGATTTGACAGCATCTAAAATTAAAAGAGAATACAAAATAAAGGATTTTGGGAACCTTCTGCCCGGTCACGGAGGCATAATGGACAGATTTGACAGTGTTTTATTTGTTGCACCTACAGTGTACTATTTTATTCTGCATTTTATATAAACGGAGGTTACTATATTGTTAACATTAATAGCGTCTATTCTTGTTTTTTCTGCTATTGTTCTTGTCCATGAATATGGTCATTATAAAGCTGCAAAAAGCGTTGGTATAAAGATATATGAATTTGCCATAGGAATGGGTCCAACCGTATTTAAGAAAGAAAAAAAAGGAATAGTATATTCAATTAGAGCTGTTCCGTTCGGCGGGTTTGTTCAAATGGAAGGTGAAGAAGAAGATTCAAGAACACCTACAAGCTTTAGTACAAAAACCATAGCTCAAAGAGCCAAAGTAATTGCAGCAGGTCCCGTGATGAACTTTGTGTTGGCTCTTGTATTGTTTTTAATAATAGCTTTTTCATATGGAGTTTATGGTAATCATATAGATTACATAGATGAAAACTCCAATGAATACAAAGCAGGCTTAAGGACCGGAGATAAAATTATTTCCGTTAACGGTGAAAGAACATATATATGGGAAGATATATTTTATGAATTAGTATCTCCTGAGGAAAGTTCTTACACATTGGAATATGAAAGAAATGGTCAAATCGATAAAGTTAATATCGACAAAAACTATCGGAAAATAATAGGAGTTACCTCAACTATCGTAAACGGAAAAACCACTACAACCGTAACTCCTTCAGATATGACTTCTCCTGCATACAAGGCAGGAATTATGGACGGAGATATTGTCATAAAAATTAATGACATACCTGTAAACACTTGGGATGAGCTGACAACCCAGGTTGAAAATTCAAATAAAACAGTAAAGGTCACCGTAGACAGAAAAGGTGAAATTATAGACTACAGTATAGATTTGGTGGAGCAAATATCTGTAAGATTTAATACTCAACTTGAAAAATCATTTATGACGGCCATATCTTCTTCAATGTATAAGACTGTATATTATATTGAACTTATGTTTAAAACCATAAGACTGCTTGTAACGGGTAAATTGGGAAGTGATGCCTTAGGTGGACCTGTAATGGTAATATCTATGGTCGGAGAAGCGGCCCAAAACGGAATTTTATCACTTCTCAGTCTTGCAGCCTTTATAAGCATTAATTTGGGCTTTATGAATTTACTTCCTTTCCCGGCATTAGACGGAAGCAAGCTGGTATTTCTGGCAATAGAAGGAATAAGGGGTAAAGCATTGCCTGTTGAAAAAGAAGGTTATATACACTTTATAGGTTTTGTGTTTTTAATAGGTTTTATGTTGTTTATAACTTATAAGGATTTATTGAGAGTATTTAGAATATGACAAGGGGACGGGGGT
>DMWH01000285.1:14951-15820 GCA_003483345.1 Clostridiales bacterium
TCATCTTTTATAAGGAGAGGATAGAAAAGTATGGATAAAATAATCAGAAGACAAAGCTCAAAAGTTATGGTCGGTAACGTACAAATAGGTGACGGTGCAGATATAACGGTACAATCCATGACTAATACTTTCACCAAAGATGTAAAGTCAACGGTTGCTCAAATTCTGCAGCTTGAAGAAGCAGGCTGCGAAATTATAAGGGTGGCGGTTGCAGATAATGAAGATGCTGAAGCAATTAAAGAAATAAAAAAACAAATTCATATACCGATTGTTGCTGATATACATTTTGACTATAGATTAGCATTAAAAAGCATTGAGAGCGGAATTGACAAACTGCGGATTAATCCCGGTAATATAGGCGGCATTGACAGGGTTAAAAAGGTTGTAGAAAAGGCAAAACCAAGAAATATTCCAATCAGAATAGGCGTAAATGTAGGAAGTATACATAAGGAAATATTAAAAAAGTACAATGCTCCCACTTCAGAAGGAATGGTTGAATCTGCTTTGGAGCATGTTCGTATATTAGAGGACCTTGATTACGGCAACATTGTAATTTCTATGAAGGGAACAGATATAAAAATGACCATTGACGCCTACAAATCTATGGCGAAAAAGGTTAATTATCCTCTTCATCTTGGAATTACACATGCAGGAACGTTATTTGAAGGCAGCATACGCTCCGCAATTGGTGTCGGAAGTCTTTTGGCTGATGGTATTGGCGACACAATAAGGATATCTCTAACAGATGACCCGAGGGAAGAAGTAAAGGTTGCTAGAGAAATCTTAAAAAGCCTTAATTTAAGGAATTTCGGAATAAATTATATAACATGTCCAACATGCGGCCGAACTAAAATCCAGCTTATTGAGCT
>DMWH01000285.1:15936-16677 GCA_003483345.1 Clostridiales bacterium
CTGCTGGAAGAAATTGATAAACTCTCCTAAGGTTGACATTCAAACAAAAGGTGTAGTATAATTTATATATGAAAATTCAATATTTTTTAATTAACCTTATCGCTGTATAAACCAAAGCGTATTAAATAAATTGCATATCTAAGGAGGAAACATGGCAGTAGGAACTTTAAATGTAGAAAAGAGATTAGAAACAAACAGCAGAGCAAGCAACAGATTGCGAAGACAAGGATATTTGCCCGGAAACATATCCAGAAAAGGTAATGATTCGGTTTCAGTTATCGTTAAAGCTGATGAACTGAGAAAAGGCTTATCAACTTACGGAAGGAATGCTTTGTTTAAAATAACATTGGATGACACGGAATTCACCGGTATGGTGAAAGATATTCAACTTTCACCTGTTAAGGGCTCAATGATGCACGTTGACTTTCAAGAAGTATCATTAAATGAAGAAATCAAAGTTCAATTATCAATTGTGCTTAAAGGTACAGAAGCATTAGAATTTAAAGGATTAATAGCATTAACACAACTAGATTCAATCACAGTGAAAGGTTTGCCGCAGAATATCCCTGATGACCTAACAATTGATGTTTCAAATATCGAAAAAGTAGAAAATATATGTTTAAAAGATGTACAATTTACTGAAGGAATAGTTCCTGAAGGTCACCCTGAACAAGTATTAATCTCTATTGTTGAAGCTAAAAGAACAGTAGAGGAAGAAGAAACCGGTGAAGAAACCGATGA
>DMWH01000153.1:0-14971 GCA_003483345.1 Clostridiales bacterium
TGATGGGAAACAAAGCAAATTTCAGTCTTCGGTCATGATGGCAAAGGATGAGGGTTTTTACCCATTCAGTAAAGTACCTGTTTTTAACTTTAGCTGCCAACCGATACAGTCCATGCTCCACATTGGGATTGATGAACCAAATTTCCGACACAAATTCATCAAAAGGCGTAGGAATTCTTAAATGTTCTGGAATATACCGATTCTTTTCCTCCACATAGGTTTCCACTGCCTTAATTATGTCATCATTTCCTGCATAGGCATTGGTAATGATGGACATGGTGTTTTCCAGCCCTTCGATTTCTTCCCTTGCTGCCGTAGAGCTTCTCACTGTCAGATAAAAATACGGGGCAGGGAACATACAGACCGCCATTACCGCCGCCAGGCTGGTATTATCAAATAGTAGGGTTCCTGCAACAAAGCCGCCTGCTACTGATATAAGGATCATAATGACAAATTTTCTCGTAGTGCACCGAGTCTGACGAAACAGGGTTTCAAAACGTATTGAGATTCTCTCCGTTACTTTAAGCTTTGTCCCCACCAGATCCATACGACGTTTTTTCAGTGGATTCTGCTCTTTAATAAACGGGTTCAATTTAAGCAAGAGAATCAGGGAAAGGCTGATGAGTGTGAAAACAAGGACATAAGATAGATAAATCAGATTCATTCTGCTCCCCCTTTCGTAAAGCGAAGAATCTCTTCTTGAGGGACACCGCCTATCAGCAGTTTTTCCGCAAGCGCCGGGGAAATGCAACCTAAACGCTTATGGGTGCCCACAGCCTTAATAATCTTACCGTCTTTATCCCGTTCATAATGGTCAATAACATATTTATATAAGGTACTTCCTGTTACCTCACCATTCTCTACCCCTGTAGCCTCAAAGATTTCCATGTATTTGCGGGATTTGTCCGGAAGCTGCATTTTGAAAAGCATAATGGGAAAAGCTTCAACAATGTTTTTCAGAAGTCTTTCTTCTGATAAGGATGTTCCTGCCTCAAGGCACATGGTAAGGATTCTGTCATATGCCGTCCGTGCACTGTTGGCATGGAGGGTACTGACAATGGTGTGCCCTGTCCGCCCGGCTTCCTGCACGGTCAATGCTTCTTTTCCACGCATCTCTGCAGGTACAAGGATTTCAGGATGCAGCCTTAGTGATAGTTTTAATAAATCCAGCATGGAAATAGGATTAGGTTCTTCCTTGGTTAAAAGATGTATGACATCATTTATCATTACACCGTTTTCATCAAACTTTGCCAGTGACAGTTCACGGGTGTCCTCTATTGTGACAATGCGTTTATCCGGAGGTACGCAGCTTAGTATGTATCCCATATCAGCGGTTTTCCCGCTGCCGGTTGCTCCGGCTATTGCAACTGATACGCCGTTATTAACACATAGGGTCAGAAAGTCCAGTTCCTCTGCTGTGGCCGTATCCCACTCAATCAGATTTTCCCTTGTAATGAAAGAGGGCTTTTGTTTTCTAATGGAGGCAATAGCTCCCGCATCCGGGTCAACGCAGGGCGAAATAGCGCCCGACATTCGGACACCTCGTGCAATGAAACTGTCTCCAATAGGTTTTGAGCCATCGAGAATGACATTTCCAAACCGGCTCATCTTTCTTACAATATTGGAGCAGGCTTCGGGTGTTCCAAAAGTTTCATTGAGCCGCACCTTTCTATCCCTATACAGTACCCAAATGCCGCCATAACCGTTGACGTTTATTTCCTCCGTGTCGGTATCCTGAAGGTATGGAGATAACAGTCCCATGCCCGCCATGTCATAATATATCGCGTCTACCAATTCAGATATGTTGCCTTTATCCTTCGCAACCAGCTGCTCACTGTTTAAGTAGCGCATGATTAGGTCTTTAAGCTTTTCCTCGGCTTCCTCCGAGTACAGCACCTGGGCAAGCTCCGCTGAATGATTCTTCGCTATTATGCGCTGCAGTTTATCAAGAATTTCGCTGTAATCCTGGGCCTGCATACTCTCACCACTGTCAGAACGCAGTTTGTTAGCCCGGTAAATCAGGTCATTTACTGAAAATCCATGGTTCACCTCTTTTCACCTCCACAAATCGAGGATGCGATTTTCTCCAGTACCTTGCTATAACGTCTGCAGAACCGATCATGGTAGGAATACAGCGGTGTCCCGGCATTCTCCAGTTCTCCTGCCCGTTTAATATATGGCAGCTCAAAGGCAAAAGGCACTTCCATCATACTTCGATAGGCTTTATCATCAAATTCACCATTAGGAGACACAAGAATATGAGTCTGCTTGTCTGCAATATGCAGTTCCCGGGTAAAATCGGAAACACTCCTGTACCACATTTGGGCTGCTATTGAGGGCTTATGCAGGGTAAATATTCTTTCAGCCAGCCAGAGGCCTACTCCGGATATCAGGTTGGTCAACTCAGGGGCACCATCCACGATGAGAATATCAAATACCATCGTTGCAGCTTTCATCATGCGTTCAGTTTCCTGAAGGGTTACGGTATCGCAGAGAAGCCCGGTATAGCAGGTAGGCACGGATAGAAAAAACAAGTTTTTACTCCCCTCGTAATGGCTAAACTTATCTCCAATGTTTGGGTTATCATCTTTCAATGCTTTAAAAAGGCCTTTCTCAGGAGGAACATTCTGGCCGAAAAAGACTTGCAGATCTCCATATGTCAAATTTGAGGAAATGAGCCCTACCAGCATATCACGTTTAGAAAGTGCACAGGCCAGGTTTACAGCGAAAGTTGTTTTACCACAGTTATTACCTCCCCAAACAGTATAGGTTTTACCGCTCATGGCCTACACCCCGTTTCTCAAGGATCATGTGCAGTTTCCCTGTATATTCGGCTTCGATAAGTCTCTCAGCCTGCGCTTCTGTAACAATTAGTGTTATAGCCTTTGGAACCGGATCTCCGGTAGATGACTGACTCTCAGATTGCTGCTTTCGTACCTCTGCAGTATCCTGTGTGCGGGCGTTTTCTACGCTGTACACCTCCAGTCCTTTCAGTTCGGGATAAAGGATAACCTGTGGAGAAGAATCCTTACCGTCGGAGGCCTGCTCCAAAAATACGGCTACCGCTACTATATCGCCGCTTTGCAGATGAGAGGAAAGTCCAGCTGCAATGCTTGGTACGCTTACAGTTACCAGCCTCTGATTATTTTTAACAATACGGTCAAATAGCTCATTTACCAGGAATACGCCGAGTTTTTGTGAAAAGAAATAATCTCCTTTTGCAATATCAGTTAGTGCAATCTTTCCTAAGATTAAGTCTTTATCGTTGATAATACCTTCCGGCAGACCATATTCTCCTACTTCTACAGTAGCCAGGTGTTTATCGGTAATCTCTGTTCCGGCCTGGATATCTCCTGCTGCCCGCAGTACCATGAACGTTGAGTTTTTATCTTCATAAAAACGCGGTAAAAGCACAAAGGAAATTACCGCTGCAATGGTAATACAGATGATGCTTAAAAATATACGGTTTTTCAGTAGTTTCAAATTGCTCCGTTCCTCCTTTCATCAGTTTTTTAGGGTAATATATTATTTTACCTGCCGAAAAAGAGAGTAGGTTGCTGTTTCTGCTTCCTGTTCTTTTCCGTAGCCGGCTTTTCATCATCGATATTTTTAGTCATTTTTGCGTTGTTATGGATGCACCAAATCAGTGTACGGAATACCCTGGGTTTTTTCTTTTTCGTTTGTTTCATAAAGGCTCCTTCCTGTATGTATTTGATATATTACCTGCCGAAAGACATAGATATTTCTTTTTCGACTGGTAATTTATTGGGGGAGGGGTGTGGGGAGGGGGAAGCGCAAAGCAAACGCCAAACCGGCTTTTATCAAAAAGGCACACTACCCCCTTGGTGTAAAATGTTTGGTACTTAATCATCAAATATATCGCACTTATCCTTGATGCACTTATTACAGGACTCGTCAAAATGCTTACAGTTCCTGCAATCCCGTTCTTTCATCGTTTTGATGACTCTTCGGTTATATCCCGGTTTTTCCTGCATCATGCGTTCATATTCCAGTAACTGCCCTTCTGTAAAGTACATAGGAGTCCCTCCTTTCAAAAAGGGCATAAAAAAACGGCCTCCCTTGATTGCAAAATGGCCGCACCCTGCTTTATCTTTCCTGTTCCCTTTGCCGTTTTTTATACCAGCTCTCAAGTAATTGGACAATCAAATCTTCCTTTTGCTTTTCGGTAAAGTTTTTAGGAAAAAATCGGTCTATACGCTCACGCTGAATATGGAACTTTTCTTTTTGGTTAGGCTTTTCCTCAGTAAGTATGGAAAAAATGACGTCGATATTCAGTCTGCCATCCTGGCTTAGTTTTTTTATTCTCTGGGCTTGTGAGAGTGATGGAGTGCAATCCTCCGATTGCATGGTCTTATATAGGTCTTGCTGTTCATTTTCGGTCAGGTAAGAAATTTCTACAGCAGGGTTAAATGCGATTCGCTTTTCGTCCACCATTTCAAGAATAGAGGGTATAAGCTCGGTTAAGCGAATGTAACGCTGAATTTGTCTTCCACTCTCCCCTACATCCTTACCTATTATATCTGCACTTTCCAACCTCCCGACAACTTGTCGGGAAGTTAAATCCGTCCGTTGACCCTGTCTATTCATAGCTTCCAGCTTCATCTTATATGCAAAAGCTTTTTCACTCGGCAGAATGCTTTCTCGCTGCAAATTGCTGTCAACCATGATAATTGTCGCCTCATCATCATCCAGGTTCCGGACAATACATGGCATGGTTTCACGGCCTGCAAGCTCACTTGCTTTTTTGCGTCGGTGTCCGGCTATCATTTCATAGCCACCATCTGCTTTTGGTCGCACAAGTCCGGGAACTAAAACTCCATACTGTTTTACGCTATCAGCCATTTCCAGCATAGCTTCATCCGCCTTTACCTTAAATGGGTGGTTGGGAAAATCACTGATTTCTGACAGAGAAATATCCAGTACCTTTTCTCGCTGGCTATCCGCCCGGCTTTCCTCTGTGGAAAACAGGTCATCTACTGATGTCAGTTTTATGCTGTCTCTTGGATTGCTCTTTGCCAATGTCCTGCACCTCCTTTGTAAAGGCCTTATAAGCTTTAGCAGCAATACCATGTGGATCATGCATATAAATGCTTTTCCCCTCGGCACTCGTTTCAGCTGCCCGGATTGATAAGGGAATTTCCGTTTGGAACACTCGTAGTTTGTCGCCGTAGTCCCGCCGTAAAATAAAGGAAATATCCTTTGCAAAGTTGGTACGATTATCTACCATTGTGAGTAGAACACCGTCGATGGTCAGTTTAGGATTGATTTGCCTCCTTACCCTGGCAATAGTCTGTAGAAGCTGTGTCATTCCTTTTGCTGGCAGGTAATGAGCCTGTACCGGAATAATCACGCTATCTGCTGCGGCAAGGGCATTGATTGTCAACATACCCAAACTCGGCATACAATCAATCAGCACATAATCATATTTGTCTTTAACCGTATTGATATATGTGCAAAGTACTGTTTCTCGACTCATGGTATTAACCAGTGAAACCTCAATGGCAGACAGTTCTATATTGCCCGGCATAAGATCCACGCCTTCCGCATGGTGAAGGATACCCTCATCAGGCTCATACGGTTCCTCCATCATAATTTTGGTTAAGACGGTAGCTAGTGAAATGGACAGATTGTCTGGCTCCTGATAGCCCAATGAATCAGTCAGGTTACCCTGTGCGTCAGCGTCTACCAGAAGCACCTTTTTGCCCTGTACAGCAAGACCAATACCAAGGTTAACTGTCGTGGTCGTTTTACCTGTGCCACCTTTCTGATTAGCAAGGGCGATTACTTTTGACACTTGAATTTCCTCCTTTCTACATAAAAAAGCCGCTTGCTTTATATAAATAAAGTAAGCGGCTTCAACATAAATTATAAAAAAATAAGAGAACACAACCTAAAGATTTGAATTCTCTCTTATTAATTAGAAACTTATCTGATTTTAAGAAGGTTAAAAAGCTTTATTACAAAATTAAATCTGTGCACTTAGTTGTTAAACTCTTCCTAATTTATTTATTGGAATGAACCTTTGTGAGCATAATTTTATTCCATAGCTGTTATTCTGGATTCTCATAACACCCCTTAAAAGCCCAGCTCACACTAACGCAACCTTAGGTAAATGCATTATTCTTTAATAGGAACATTTTCGTGTGTATTTATTTTATAAGTACTACATACTTTTGCTAATACATTACAAGCAAAACGATTACCATAATTTCTACATACAATCGAAAGAACTACATATTGTATTAATAAAGCAAGGATGTATGGTACAATCCAGTGAAAATTTATACTGAACACAAATTTTGATATCAAAGCCGATACTGAATAGATAAGGAAAAATATAAAGCTTATTCCCGTCAGATCTCTAGAAATTAGAAAATTCCTATGCGAATCAAATATCATAGTATCAAACTCGATTGGCTTATATATCCGGTACCACAGTTTGTTTTGCATTACCGGATCAACCGGTAACTCTCCATACATTTGTATTAATATATCCTTATCAATCCTCGGATCTTGATTAATAATCTTTGTGAAAATCCTGCATCCAGGATATACATTTTTTATCCTCCAAAAGGCCAGCATTGCTTTAACATTCGACGGTAACAATCCATTTAATATGAAGGTAATTAGGGTTGAAGTAGAAGCAATTATACCGTTTTGAATAAGTAGACCTTTATATGTCTCATTAATATGATCTAGATCGAGAATATTACTGTTTGCTAGGCATAAATAAACTGCCAAATTAGCAACAATAAATAACCATAAACTAATCTTGTAATCTTTTATGTTTTTACCCTCTTGAGACACGTGACTCTTCCCCCATTTCTGAATTTTTATATTCAAAGCTATACAATTTCCTTCCATATAAACACTTTAATAGTCCCCAAATGAAAAAACAGTAGCTCTGTTTCCTCCTCAAAGATATTGCATGCTGATTTTTAATGGATTTTATTCTTTCTTATTTCCTTCTATCGCTCCACCCATATAGAATTTTAGTCCTTCATCCGAACAAATAGTCATTAATCCCGGATGACCATCAAGTAACATGTAACTAGTTACCCAAGTTAATAATGCAACATCATAATCGCTTGGGCTACCTGAACATCCTTCTGGATGAGAGTGCCATTCTCCAACATAATCAAGCTTCCCTTGAGTTAGTTCTTTAATTTTTATAACTTTATCTTCTAATCCATTGCATCCTCTAATGTAAGATTTAGGACGTTCATCACTGTCAGGAGGTGAAGGTATAGTATCAACTATATATACTATTTTTCTGGAAACATCATAAGATCCTATAAGAATGCCACCGGTTTCTACAGGTAACTTTCCTTTTCGAATTTCTTTTAACTTTTTTTCCAGATATTCGTCTACAACTATAGTCCACCCTAATTCTGTATTGATTACCTTATTACAAAAAATATCAAACTTAAAATGTTTTACATCATAGCCATCTTGATCAAGATGCCAAATATGAATAGCACCTTCCTCTTTGTTTATAGCCCTTCGCAAAAATGAACTACAAATAGAAGAAAGCATTCCAATATTCTCTTGAGGGATTCTGTTCGAGATATCTCTACATGAAGTCGAGTAACGAATTTTGTCTGGTTCTCCTTTCATATGTTCCTCAAGTTCAGGCAAATTAATTAAATTACGATAATATTGTATTTCTAAAAAATCCAATGTTGTTTGACGCTTTTTATCTTCTATCAACATGACAAGATCGGTACCTCGTGGATTAAAAAACACAGATACTCTTCTTGCATCGCTACTTGGATAAAATGCAAGATATCTTTCAACAGCAACCGATGTCGAAGCATCTATGATTACATCCGCCTTTTCTAAAGCATCATTTAATTTATTTTCATATGCTCCTGGTCTTAATATATTAGCCGGGATTCCTTCTACTACTTTAATATCAGACTGTAAGATTGTACATCCAAATTCTGATAGAGCAATTGCTTTGTTACATCCAATATATTCTTTGTTCAGCACATGCCTTCCAATATTATGTGGAAAGAGGTCATCGTTGTCTACTACAGTCCATTGTCCAAAACCTGTTCTTAAAGAATTACATAGAAGATGTGAACCAAGTGCTCCTGCTCCAATCATTACAATCTTGCAATCCATTAATTCATATCCACTAATACGCGCTGCTAGACGCCTTGAAAATGTCTCATGAACATTTAATGTATATACGGCAATATCTTCTCCAACACGATCCTGTTCCTCGCCCTTTAATAAAATTCCAGGAAGTCCGTCTAAATTACCCCAAATACCTAAGGAAATCCCAAGGTTCAATATACTACTGTTCAAAATAAACGCTCTAATATCATATCCCTCTGGTTCTGTACCTGTAGCTCTCAATTTTGGCAAACAAACAATAAGAGCAAATTTATAGGAGTTATATTGTTCCTTGGTTAATCCAATACCAAGAAGCTCCTGGCATCTTTTCTTTAATGTCTCAATTAGGCCAATATCTGCTTCCTTGAGAATCTGACTAAGTTCAAATAGGTTATCCGGTAGTTTCCTTATTACTCCATGAACAATTGGTTTGCCTATTAAAGGTATATCAATATAGCATTTACCAATAGTCTTTGGATTATATTGTTGAGCAATAAATGTTTTTCTGCCACTTGGGGAACTTCTTTCAATAAATTGATATAGGCTTGAACCAGAGTATCCCTCAAAATAATTTTCTGGTAAAATTAAAGTATATGTTGAATTAGCAAGCAGAAGCTCAAGAGGTTGGTCTGGTGAATGCAATTTACCCATGGATGTCTTTGATAACCAATTAGCAATTCTCACAATCAACTCATTATTTGACCAACTAATTTTCATATCATCATAATTTTCTTCAAATAAACACAAGCTTCGCGGGAATTCATTTTGCATTAAATTTAAATGCGGGACAATTGGGAAATCGTCTCTTAATGCATATACTATGGGGATACAATCATCAGCATGAGAAAATACACATGCAATACGTTCAATAGGTCTTATGTCTGCAACTTTTTTCTGTGCAAGCTCCACTTCTATATCAAAAATAACTATATCCGCATTATTACTGTTATCAATTCGGCACTCAACAAGTACTGCATAATCAAAAAGGTCACTTTGAAGAAGAAGTGCAAGATCTTTAGCTTTATTAGATTGTAGGTTTGCTATTGATACTACCAAACCACCAATATCAATATAACTACTCATCGCTCATACCTGCTCTCGGTGAAGGGTTTCTTATGATACTTGAACTTCCCCCAGCAGACAATATTGTTTTAAGGCGGGCACCAAACTGGTCGATCTCAATCTCCAATTTCTTAGGATTACTACTATTCGGATGCTCCATAGTAACAACAAACTTTCCATCAATATTTGCAGCCACATCTTTATAATATGCCTTTGCTTGACGATGAGGAGGTTGGTCTGTATCAATTGTGGGAATTACATCACAAGATGCAACTAAAATACCTGCATTTCCGCCTTGTTCAAGCAACCACTTGACATTTTCAACAGGTTCAGTCTTGTCTTTACCCTTTTCACTATTTAAACCCTTATAGCTGCAATGATGTGGTATGTCATAGATATCCCATTTCAATCGTTCTTCATTCTTATAGTATTTAGTTACGTCAACAATATCAGCCAGGATATCATAATCAATGTCACCTATTAACATAAATCTGGTCTGCTGGTCCTGATATTCGAAAAGAACGTTTAATACCAACGAACTGTTATTTCTATCTACACTTTTTCCTTCAATCAGTTTTGCAAATGGGCAATGTACAAAAAATTCTGCTTTATCTTCATCCAGTTTGAACCCAGGTACTATATTCCCGGCATCTATAATAAATTCCTTTCGATCGTTGGCAGTTAATCCTTTATCACTCATCCAATCTTTTAAGCCGTCGGGCGCAGAAAATACTTTAATTCCATATCCCTCTTCAAGCCTGTGTTTAGCCTCTTTCTGAATGACCATTGCATCGTCACTAAGACCCGTTTCTACTATAAATGCTGCTGGTACCCACAATTCCTTGAACTTTATTCTATCATTTCCTTGATATTTCTTTGCATAATCAAAATAGAAGAACTCGCTTGCACCTAACACATGGTCGGTATCTGCATGAGTAAATCCTAATACATCAATTTCACTACAATTGTCATTATTTAATTCTTCTTTAAGGGTATTAGCTAAGTCGATCCGCTTATCATTTTTATCTTCCGAAGACTTTGCGTGTGCATAATCAAAAATTAGTTTTCTTCCATTGTCCAAATCTATTTTGCAACAATCAGCATTGCCTAAAGGATAAAATGTAATTTTATGCATATAATCTCCTCACTTTTATAAATTATTTTCCCCTTATACAGTAACTTGAGATACCTTACATACTTAAATTATCACAACTTACTCCCTATTTTTATCTGACTACAATAGGATACTTCCAGCAACACTTTTAGTAGCTTCACTTTATTTGGTGCTATTCAAAACATTCTCAAGTTTTGACCCTGATAGGTGTTTGGAATATACTTATGAAAGTACGCTTCCTGTTATAGTCTTATTAAGATACATCCAAATCATTAATTTTTTTCCAACAAGACAAGTTAAATTATCACGTTTTCTTACTATTCATATAAACCTCCAAAATATTTTCGAAGTCAACGACCAAATACTCCTATATAGTAAAAATTATACTCATAGTTATAATATTAGCGCTACAACATGATCATAAGCCTCCAATTACTACAATAATGTCCTTGTTTTTTGAAGTCCCTATGGTACAATGTGTTCGAAAATTGCACAAGGGTCGTTTACCATAGTTTTTCAAATGGCACGCAAGGCTACCAAGAGATAAAGTTACCGCTTTATCTCTTTTTTACACTACCACACAGTAAATAACCATGCATATATTTTGGGTTAAGTTTGTCCTTCTGAACTATAGAATAACACGCAAATTTTACCAAGTCAATATAAAAGTAAAATTTTTTACTAAAATATTTTGTAATTAATCTATGTCATTTAATTATTTACTTTTTAGTTATTTTAGTGTACAATTTATCTTGAGGTGAAAATCATGGCAAAAGTAAATATCACAAAGGAACTTGCTGAAAAAATAAAAGAATTACGAATAATTAACAAAGTAAAGGCTATAGATCTTGCTGAACACATTAAAAAAAGTTCTGCTTATATAACCAAATTAGAAAATGGCAATATAAAAACATTAGATTATGATGAATTACTAACAATTTTCAACTTTATATCAAAAAACGAAGATGACTTAGAAAAAATCATCAATAAACTTTCCTTAGAATTGGATTCTAAAGACCTTGAAGATCAAACCTGGTTTATGAATTTTGACACTGTCGAACGTAAAATACCAATTCCAGGTGATTTGGTTGACTTTATAAATAACAAAATATCCGACTTAGGACTAACCATTTCCTATGTAGTTGATTATGTAAATAAGAATGAAGATTTGTCTTACATTATTATTGAACATAATATAGATATTAACAAATTTGGTAGCAATTTATGGCATACTGTATATATTGATGGTAAACCTGTTTCTTTTATAATATTGAAGCTAAATTTAAATGATATAATAGATATCCTTGAAAAAAAGCAGGATACATCGAATTATGTTACAATTCAAGGTATATTATATAATCTGTTCCGTCTTGAACACGGTTTGAATAATCCACTGCGAGAAGAAGAGAATATAAGAATTAAGAAAGAAGTAATAAAAATACTCAACTCTTTTAAGTTTTATTCGTCTACAGAGAAAAGCAGAATCTTAGAAACTGCTGCCACCAAACAGGAATTTGATTCTCTATTAAATGAGTTTGATATAACCAACAAAAAATTAATAAATGAATTTTTAGGATATATTAGCTTTTTATCTGACTTTAATGTTAAATATACTAATGAGAAGCTGGCCTTACTTAATCGTAATTTTAAATGGGATCCTAGCTATATTTTAGCAATATCAAGTCTTCCATTTTATGAGCTAGAAAATATGAGCAAAAGTTTAAAAAGCAATTTATTAAATGATATTAGGAAATTAGTTGATGAATATAAAAATAAGCCTGAAGCAGAAAAAACTATTGAAGTATATTAACATTATTTGCTATCAGTTTTTCTTTAAAAACATAAAATTAAGGCAATTCTCTTCAAGTGCTTTATATACCTTGAGTTCAACTTCAATTATGCGGTTCTATCAAAAAATTCGTATAATTGAAATAATAATTAAGCAAAACATCATAATTAGTGTGATTAAATTACTTACTGAATTCTATATTGAAAGAGAATGTCGGATAAAAACTGACATTCTCTCATCATTTCTCAGTCTTAAATTTACTTTACCCGGAGCAATATAACATGTCCAAATACTCTACTCATAGCACTGAGTAAACATGTCTACACACTCGAGGTCTAACACTACGGAAACATCAATTTTATCTTGCAAAACTTTATTTCTGAAATCATCACCATCCGTTGTAAACGTAGTGAATTTCGCAAAGTGCTGAAAATTCAGGATTTCTAGGTATCTTTTCTTTGCATTCCTATTACGCACTCCACATGGGGCGTTTGGGGGAACATATCGACGCATTGAACTTTGCTGACCTTGTAGCCGTTGTCTAAAAAGACAGGTAGGTCATTTTTTAAGGATGTTGGTTTGCATGAAATGTAGATGAACGTTTCCGGTTTATAGTCGATTATTTTTTGGATTGCTTTTGGATGAATACCTTCACGGGGAGGGTCAAGGACTATTATATCAGGTTTGTCATTTAGTTCATCTATTTTCTTAAGTACGTCTCCTGCTATGAAAATGCAGTTGGTCAAATTGTTAAGTTTCACATTTTCGTTTGCTTTTTTTACTGCTTCTTCGACTATTTCTATTCCTATTACCTTTTTTGCTGCAGGAGCTAATATTTGCCCAATGGTACCGGTTCCGGAATATAGGTCAAATATTACTTTATCTTTTGTATTGCCTATGAAGTCTCTTACGATTGAGTATAGTTTTTCTGCTCCCAAAGAATTTGTTTGGAAAAAAGAAAATGATGAAATGTTGAATTTAAGTCCCAACAACTCTTCTGTAATTCTGTCTTCACCATAGAGAACTTTCATAGTGTCGGCTTTTGCTGCATCTGCAACTCCGTCAAATATCGAGTGTGCAATACATTTTACTTTGCCTTGCAGGTCTATATTTAAAATCAAGTCAACAAATTCTTTTTCATTTAATGTACTTTGACTGGTTGTTATTAAATTTATTAAAATCTCTCCTGTTTTTTCTGCCTTTCTCACTAATAAGTATCTTAAAAAGCCAATATTAGTGGTTTTGTGATAATAGGTTTGACTATTTCCGAGGAAATNNGTGAAAGCTGTTTCTTTTATGCATTCCCAATACTAAAGGGCCATCTTTTATTTCGTCGCCGAATGAAAACTCCATTTTATTCCTATATTCAGTTTCCTTAGGACTTGGAACTATAGGTAGAAATTCATATTTTTCTGTCAATATTTCATCTAATATATTTTTAACCTGTTTTTCTTTTATTTCAAGCTGGTTCTTGTATGGTACAGTTTGATAGGTACAGCCCCCGCATAAGTTAAAATGCTCACAGAGCGGCTCTTTCTCATAATATGCATTTTCTAATACTTCTATTAGTCTTGCATCTGCACTTTCTTTTCGTGAACGTACAACCTTAGCCCTTACCTTTTGTCCGGGTAAAGTGTTTTTTATTCTTATTTTTTTATTTTCAAAATTTGTTGTTCCTATATTAGGAAACTCTAAATCATTAATTGCAACTTCAATTATATCGTTTTTTTTCATTTGTACTCCTTGATTAGATTCTTCACTGCGTTCAGAATGACAATGTATGAGATTCTTCGAGCTAATGGTCTCATAATGACATGGGGACACACCTTCTGTCAAGATAAAAGGAATGTCCCCATTTATAATAATTTACATTTCCATAAGCTTTTGTGTCATTTCTTTTATTGCAGGAATTATTTTACCGCTTGGTCTTAGATTTGAATAATCTCCTACATAATGAATTAATCCGTTTGCCGGAAAATTCTGACCGGAGACTAAGTTTTTGGGAACCGGCACTGTAATCATTCCCATATTCTGAGCAAAGACAGTCATTGCATTCAAGCATAAGTCCCCTCCGCCTTCTCCGTTGGCACAGGTTGTAAAGGCTAACATCTTTTTGCCATAGAACTTCTCACTCTGCCAATAGAGATAAAATTCATCCATGAATGCTTTCATGGCACCTGAAACATTCCCGAAATATGTGGGTGAACCAAGTATTATTATATCGCTGTCAAGAAGCTTTTCTACTTTTGCTTCTTCTATATTCAATATTTCTTTTTTATATTGAGTGCCAATTGTAAATTGCTTTGCAAGTTCATCAAAGTTTGTATCCTTTACTCTTAACAATTGCACATCTGCATTTTGAGCTTTGAATTCTTTATAAAATTCTTTCGATATGAGAAAGTTGTTTCCGCAAACACTGTGAAATACGATTGATACTATTTTGCTCATTCTTGTCTTCTCCTATTTTTGCAAGTTCTTAAGCAGCTTTCGTTTTCATCCGCAAACACGCAGCTCAGATACTCCTCTACCTCAAGTGCGTTTTCCATATTGAGGGTACTTTTTGCTATTATCTCCATATCTGCTTTATTTAAATTTCTCACTATATATCTTGCCCTGAGAATCGAAGGAGAATTCATGCTGAATTCGTCTAGTCCCATTCCCACGAAAACCGGTATAAGCTTGGGGTCTCCGGCTGCTTCACCGCACATACCGACCCAGATGCCGGCTTCATGTGCATTGTCAATTATACCCTTTATTAGTCTTAAAAGTGCCGGGTGGTATTGGCTGTACAAATATGATAATTTGGAATTCATCCTGTCAACAGCCATGGTATATTGAATCAAATCATTGGTTCCAATACTGAA